>NZ_LZMK01000235.1:0-136685 GCF_001665865.1 Nocardia sp. 852002-20019_SCH5090214
CACCGGCGTCGCAGCGGCGCACCACGATCTCGGAATCGTGCCGGGCGCCGATCTCGGCGATGCGCGCCGCGGCGGCGGCCGAACCGCCGGACCGGCTGATCACCGTGATCCGGCCCGCGCCCGCGGCGGCGAACTGCTCGCAGAGGTCGAGCCCCACCTTGCCGGTGCCGCCGACGATGACGACCTCGCGCAGTTCCTCCCCGTGCGGCGGAATATCACCCGCGGTGTCGTCGAGGATCAGCCGTTTCGCGTAGTAGCCGCCGTCGCGCACGGCCAATTCCGGCTCCCCCGCGATATGGATCGCGCCGAGCAGCGCCTTCGCCGCCGCGGCGGCATCGGTCCCGGTGCCGAGATCGGCGTGCCGGAAGGCGACGCCGACGTGTTCGGCTGCCAGACAACGGAATCCGGCCTGTGCGGCGGCATGGAACGGATCCGGTAGATCGGCGTCGACGACCTGTTCGCCGCCGCTGGTCACCAGCCAGATATCGCCGATGCCGTCGAGTTCGGCCAACCAGCCGCGGTCGCCGAGGAATTCGGACACATCGCGCACCGGACCGTCCGGCGACGCGGGCGGGGCCAGCACCACCAGGGTGTCCGGCCGCGCGCCGGTACCCGGCTCGATCACCGTGGCGCCCTGGCGGGGCGCGGCCGCGCGGACGGCGGCCGCGAGTTCGGCATGGGCGCCGCTCGGATCGACCACCGCGAGGGTCCGCGGCGGCACCATCGTGCGCCGCTGCAATCTGGTCCAGGTCTCGAGCACCCGCTGCGGCGCGACCGTGGAATCGTCGGAATCGCCTCCGGCGGTGCTTTTTTCCGCAGTGCGAGCGTAATCGAACGGCGCCCACAGCGATTTGGCGCTCATCTGCGTATTGGGGAAATCGAGCAGCGGCAGCGCGGGCACACCGCCGTCGCCCGGTTCGCGCAGCGCCTCCCACCGATAGTTCGCGTCGTGCACCGCGACGGTCGCCAGATTGCGGGTGAACTCCCGCAGATCCTCGGCGGTGCGGCGCGAGGTGCCCAACGTCTGAAATTCCCGCTGCACCGGAATTTCCGACAGGTTCTCCTGAATCGCGAGCATCAGCGTCGGATGTTCGGAGATCTCGATGAAGGTGCTCGCCCCGGCGTCCACGGCTTTCCGGATCGCCAGGTCGAAGCGCACCCGGTTACGCAGGTTCAGATACCAGTAGTCGACGATGGACAGACCCGGATGGAGGCGGTCGCCCATGGTGGCGCCGATACAGTCGATCTCGGTGTCGATGAAGGCGTGGTTGTCCATGTCCGGACCGACCGTGGCAGCCAGCAACTCGCGCCCGGCACTCACATAGGAGGTGTGCGCCGGATATCGGACGCGAATCTCTTTGGCGAATTTCCCTGCGGCATTGAGTGATTCGACGATGGTGACGACGGCGTCGCGTTCCCCGGAGATCGCGATGATGTGGCGGGAGTTGATCACCGACAACTCCACGAAATCGGCCTGGCGTGCGATCAGGTCCTCGCACTCGTCGCGGTCGATGCCCAGCACCGCCATGGAATAGCCGCTGAGCTGACGGTCGTCGACGATCCGCGCCCGGGTGGTGACGATCCGGACCGCGTCCCGCAGGGTCTGCGCCCCGCTGACGTAGGCGGCGGCGATCTCACCCTGCGAATGCCCGACCGTCACACCCGGGCCGACCCCGGCGGCCTGCCACATGGCCGCCACACCGACCATCTGCACGAACAGCGCCGGTTGCACGGTCAGCGCCTTGTCGTCGGCCTCCTGCCCGGCCTCGAGCAGATAGGGGCGCGGCGACCAGCCGTAGAGATCGTGAAAGACCTTGTCGCACTCGTCGACAGCATCGCGATAGGCCGACGAGTGCTCGTAGAGCATCGCGCCCATGCCGGGGCGCTGGCTGCCCTGGCCGGGAAAGACGTAGGCCACGCGCTGCGCGGTCGCGGCGCGCTCCGATCGCACCACCGCCGGATGCGGTCGGCCGTCGGCGACGGCACGTAGCGCGGCGATCACATCGGTCTGCGCATCCGCCATCACCACAGCGCGATGGCGGCGCGGTGAGCGGGTGCGAAACAGCATGTCGGCCAGGCGGTCCGGAGTCACCTCGGGATGGTCGCCGAGGTAGTCCGCGACGGCGGCCGCCTCCGATCCCAGCAGGTCCGGGTTGTCGCTGGACAGCAGGATCGGGACGCTGCCGTCGGGCAGGCGGTAGCTAGACATGACTCTCCTCTTCGGCCGGAATGGCCAGCAGCGCATGAGCATTCGTGCCCGACACCCCGAACGACGACACCGCCCCGTAGCGCACGCCGTCGTGCGGCTGCCAGTGCTCGAGTTTCGCCGCCAGCCGCAAGCCGGTCGCGTCCCAATCCACCTTGCCGGTCGGATTGTCGGCGAAGCGGGTCGGCGCGATCTGTCCGTGCAGACCGCTGAGCAGCACCTTGATCAGCCCGAGCATGCCCGCCGCCGCCTGTGCGTGGCCCAGATTCGATTTCACCGAGCCCAGGCGCGCGGAGCCCGATCCGTAGACGCGGTCCAGCGCCTCGAGTTCCAGCGGATCGCCGACCGCCGTCGCGGTGCCGTGGCCTTCGATCATGCCGACGACCTCGGGTGAAATATCCGCTGCCGCAACCGTCGCGCGGATCAGTCGCTCCTGCGCGCGGCTGCTCGGCACGGCGATCGGCGCTCCGGCGCCGTTGTGGTTGACCCGGGTGGCGAGCAACCGGCCGTAGATCCGGCGACCGGCCGCGCGGGCCCGCGATTCGCGTTCCAGCACGACCACCCCCGCGCCCTCGCCCCAGAGCGTGCCGTCGGCGGCATCGGAATACGGTTTGCACTGCCCGTCCGCGGCCAGCGCGTTGTTCTTGGAGAATTCGAAGAACGCGGCGGGCGAACCCATCACACAGACCGCACCGGCCAGCGCCCACTCACATTCCCCGGCGCGGATCGCCGCCGCCGCCATATGCAGCGCCGACAGTGACGAGGCACAGGCGGTGTCGACCACGATCGACGGGCCGCCGAGGCCGAGGCAGTTGGAGATCCGCCCGGCCACCGCTCCCAGCGCCGCGCCGGCCGCACGATAGCCCGAATAGTCGTTGACCTCGGCGCTGTGCGGACCGTATTCGGTCGGCGAGGCGCCCATATAACAGCCCACCTCGTCACCGTCGACGGCCGCGGGATTGATGCCGGCGTTCTCCAGTGCCCGCCAGGCCACCCGCAGCGCCACCCGCTGCTGCGGATCCATCGCGACCGCCTCGCGCGGTGTGATGCCGAAGAACATCGGATCGAATTCCGCTGCGCGATCGAGAAATCCGCCCGCGTCGCGGACCGCGGCCCAGCCGTCGTGGCGCGACAGGTTCAGCAGTTCGGCGAGCGGCCAGCCGCGGTCGCGCGGGAACGGCCCGGTCAGATCGCGGGCCTGCGACAGCGCCGCCCAGTACTGGCCGGGGGTCTCGATGCCGCCGGGCGCCTCGACGGCGAGGCCGCTGACGACGATGGGATCCGCATCGCTCACGCTGTCGTCTCCATCTCGGCGACGAGCAGCTCCGCGATGCCTTCGACGTGGTCGTGCAGATAGAAGTGGCCACCGTCGAATATCGATACCGCCAGCTGCGATTCGGTGTGCTGCTGCCAGCCGTAGAGGTCGCCCATGGTGACGTACTCGTCGTCGCTGCCTCCCATCGCCTGCACGGGAGCCTGCACCCGCACGTCCGGCGGGCAGGTATAGCGGTCGAAGGCGGCGTAGTCGGCCTTCAATGCGGGCAGCGCCATCCGCATCAGGTCGCGATTGCCGAGCAGATCCGAGCCGGTGCCCTCCAGCCCGGCCATATGGTCGAGCAACTGTTCGTCCTCGGTGGGATGGTTGGGCATCTCGGCCACCCGCGACGGGGGAACCGCACCCGAGACGGCCAGCAATCGCACCGGCACGCCTTCGGATTCGGCGATGCGGACGAATTCGAAGGCCACGATCGACCCCATGCTGTGGCCGAGCACCGTGATCGGCTCGTCGCGGTTCCACGGTGAGAGCGCGAACTCGTCGAAGGCGCCCTCGGCGATCTCCGGCAGCGTCCGCAGCGCGGCCTCGCGGGCGCGGTCCTGGCGGCCGGGGTACTGCAGCACACCGACGTCGAAATGGTCGCGCAACTGCTTCGAGAAGGGCCGGTAGGTCGATGCGCCGCCGCCCGCGTGCGGGCAGATGATCAACGGTGCGCGCGCCCCGCGCGGGGCGTGGAACTGCCGGATCCAACCGGGTGCTGCCATGCTCGTCTGACTCCTCATATCTGTCACTGCCACATCCGCCGCATCACCAGCAGGCCCTGATCCTCGTCGTCTAGCACGGTGGTGTCGGCGACGGTGCGGTCGGGCCGTTCGGCGATGGCGTGCAACGTATTCCGGAACGCGGTCTCGATGATCCGGGCGTCGTCGGCCTCGAAACTGTCCTCGGCGTAGAACACCACTGCCCGCACTCCGTCGCCGGGTAGCAGGGAATTGGCCGGGAAGATCATCAGCAGCAGCGCGTTGTCGGTGGCGCCGCCGCCCTCGAACGACACCAGCTCCAAACCGCCCTCGCGCAACGAGGTTTCCAGTTCGTCGCGGCCCGGCGGATAGGACTGGAAGACGAACATGCTGTCGAACAGCTTGCGCGCCGCCGGGCCCGACCGTCCCGCCGCCCGCATCGCCGAGGTGAGCCGGTACTGGTGGTACTCCATGAGATCCACCCGATGCCGCTGCATCTCGGCGAGATGGTCGCGCCAGGTCCGGTCGCCGGCCAGGTCGATCGCGACCGGAACGGTGTTGGCGAAGCAGCCGACCGCATGGTCGACGCCGTCGAGGTCGGCGGGCCGGCCCGACACCACCTCACCGAAAACCGTTGCCTGGTCGCCGGTGACGTATCGCAGCGCGTTGGCCCAGGCGAGCTGGCAGACCAGGCTGAAGGTGGCGCCCTGCTCGGCGGCCATTTCGGTGGCACGCGCGACCGTGTCGTCGTCGAGAACGAACGTGCGCCCCTCCGGTACGCCGCCGCTGTCGGGCGTGCGTGCCGGGGCGACGAGGCACGGTCGCACATCCTCGAGGTAGTTCCGCCAGGCCGCCTCGGTGGCCTCCTCCCGGTCCCGGGTGAGGCGCAGGAAGCGCGCGAAGGTATCCGGATCGCCGAGCGGCTCGCCCCCGCGCCCGGCGTATTCGGCGAAGATCTCCCGCGGCAGCAGCTGCCCGGACCAGCCGTCGGTCAGTAGATGGTGCGAGGTCAGCACGACCGTGTGCCGGTTGCCGGGCAGATGCACCACGGTGACCCGCAGCAGCGGACCCTGGGTGAGGTCGAAATGTTCCGCCTGGTCGGCCCGGAAGAATTCGTGCAGCCGCTCCTGCGCGTCCGGCAGATCCGCGAAGTCGATCTCGCGCACCGGAATGCTCATGTGGTCGGCGACCACCGCATAGGGCTGTCCCGCATGCGACACCGAAATCGACACGCGCAGATTGGGATAGCGGTTGAGCGCGGTGTCGAAGGCCGCGGACAGCCGCGGCAGGTCGAGTTCGCCGCGGACCCCGATGAGCGTTTGCACGTTGTAGACGTCGTTACCCGCGGAGCCGAGCGCGGTGAAATACAGACCGGCCTGCAGCGGGGCCAGCGGGTGGATGTCCACGCATCCGCGATACAGCGCCTGCCAGCGATCCAGATCCGGCTGGGTCACCTCGTCGGCGACCACGTCGCTGGGCGTGAGGCGGCGAATCGGGTTGTCGCGCACCGTCTTCACGAGTTCGCCCAGACCCTCGGCCCACAGCTGGGCCAGTTCGCCGGCTTCGTCCTCGGACAGCGGGCCCGCCGGGAACCGGAAGGAGGCGTGCAAACGCACACTGTCGCCGTCGGCCAGTGCCACGGTGTTGACGTCCAGCAGCGCCGGGGCCGGCATGGCCGGATCCGCATGACCACCCAGATAGCCGAATTCCGGTGCGGCGTCCCAGGTTCGGACCGAGTCGCGGTCCGCGGCGGACTCGGCGAATCGGCCCATGTAATTGAAACTCACCTGCGGCGAGCGTGAACCGGCCAGCTCGGCGCGGGTATCCGGGTTGAGCCGGCTCAGCAGTCCCCAGCCGATCCCCGATTCGGGCACCGCGAGCAGTTGCTCCTTGACCGCCTTCACCGCGGATTCGACCTGCTCGCCCGCCTCCGGAATGCGCAGCGAGACCGGGTAGGTGGTGGTGAACCAGCCGACGGTGTTCGCGAGATCCACTCCGCTGAAGAGGGTTTCGACCCGGCCGTGTCGTTCCATCGTCACCGCGACCGCATCCGCGTCCCGGTCGCGGCGGCGGCGGAAGCGATGGATCGCGACCGCGAGCGAGGCGACCTGGATGTCGAGAAAATCGCAGCCGAAAGCCGTTGTGGCCGTGCTCATCAGGAACGCGGTGTCGTCCGCGTCGAGGGTGGCGGTGACCTCACGCACGGTCGCGACGGTGTCGACGGCCGGATCCAGGGCGCGACTGCCGAGCAGCGGATCCACCGCTTCTACGGCCGCGCGCCAGTACGGCAGCGTCGCGAGGACGGCGTCGCTGTTCGCCTCCTGCGCCAGGCCGGTGTTCCAGGTCTTGACCGAGGTCCCCGGCTGCGGTTCGACCGTCGTGGCCGCGACACCCCACAGTCCACGCAGATCGTCGTGCAGCACACGCCAGGACACACCGTCGACCACCAGGTGGTGGACGACCAGCAGCAGCCGCCCCTGGGTTCCGTCGGCGGAGTGCACCCAGGCGGCGGCGAGCATGCGGCCCGCGCCGGGGTTCAGCTGCGCGCTCAGCTCGGCCAACTGCGCATTCAGCTGCGCACCCGCGGTGCGGTCCCAGTTCTCGTCATCGATCACGACCTCGGCGAAAGCGGGCGCGACGGTCGGCTCGTCCGGTTCCGGGACGTAATACGCCGTGGCGCCCTGGGGATCGGTGCCGAGCCGGGCACGCAGCATCGGATGGCGTGCGGCCAGCGCCGAGACGACCTCGGCGATCTGCTCGCGAGTGCTGTGCGCGGGCGCGACGACCGCGGTGGCCTGGGTGTAGGAGCGGTAGTCGTCGGATTGTTCGGTGAGCAGCGCCGCGATGGGATTGAGCGGGATCCAGCCGGCCGGGCTCTCCGCCTCGATCAGGGCCGGGCCGCTGCTTTCGGCGATCGGCTCGCACGCCGCGGCGATGCGGGCGATCGTGCGCGCCTCGAACAGCGCGCTGGTGGTGATCAGCAATCCGTACTTCTTCAACGCCGACGCCATCCGGATCGCGCTGATGGAATCGCCGCCCAGGGAAAGGAAATCGTCGTCGGCCGCCAGCGCGGTGGTATCGCCGAGGTGCAGCACCGCGCGCACCACCTCCGCGACCGCGGTTTCGGCGCCTTCGCGCAGTTCCCGCCCGTGCCCGGTGCTGCCACCCAGATCCGGCTGCGGCAATGCGCGGCGGTCGAGTTTGCCGTTGGCGGTCAGCGGCAGTGCCGCCAATTTCACCAGTGCCGTGGGGATCATATATTCCGGCAGGCGTTGCGCCAGTGCGGCTTTGATGCGCTCGGTGTTCTCGGCGTCGCCGGCGGTGGCGAACTCCGAATTCGCCTCGGGCACATAGTAGGCCACCAGCGCCAGGTCGTGGCTCGGCTCGCCCTGCGGCACGGTGATCGCGACGGCGGAGGCGATACCGGGCACGCGGCGCAGCACGGTGCCGATCTCACCCAGCTCGATGCGATGTCCGCGCACCTTGACCTGATCGTCGACCCGGCCCAGATATTCCATGCGGCCCTGCGAATTCCAGCGCACGATATCGCCGGTGCGATACATCCGGGCTCCGGGCTCACCGGCGAACGGGCATGCCACGAAGGCCCCGGCGGTCAGATCGGGGCGGCGATGGTAGCCCTGGGCCAGCTGCACGCCGCCGAGGTAGAGCTCACCGATCACACCGGGCGGCACCTGCCGCAGCCGCTCGTCCAGCACGTAGACCGACGAATTCCATTCGGGCAGGCCGATGAGCGCCGGTTCCAGCGCGGCGCCGGCCGCCCCCTCGGTGTTCGTCCGCCCGGCGAAATCCTCGTGCATGAGGTCCATCGACCCCTCGGTGGGGCCGTAGAGACCGAGCACCGTACCGCCGAAGAAGCGGCTCGATTCCTCGACCAGCGCCGGCGGCACCGCCTCGCCGCCCAGGTACACGTAGCGCATGGATTGCAGCCGCGCCGCGTCCGGCCCCGCATCGATGAAGGCGCGAACCACACTGGGCACCAACGAGATCTGCGTGATGCGGTGCCGGTGGATGATATCGGCGAGCGCCTCCACATCGGCCTGCCACCACTGCGGCGGCGGCAGCACCGTCGCCGATCCGGTGCACAGCGCGTTCACCAGCTCGAAGACCGAGACGTCGAAGCCGATCGGCGCCTTCTGCAGGATGCGCTCCTCGCCGAAGCCGAGGTAGTCGCGCATCCACTGCACATGGTTGGCGATACCGCGGTGGTGGATGACGACGCCCTTCGGGCGGCCGGTGGTGCCGGAGGTGTAGAGCAGATAGGCGGGGTCGAGCGGATGCAGGGGCCGCGGCAGCTCGGCCGGCGACAGCTCCGAGCCGTCCAGCGCGGACAGCCGTTCGATCACCGACGTACCGCTGAGATCGATTGCCGCGACATCGGTTTCGAGATCGATCTCGCTGTCGGCCGACATCAGCAGCAGCGCCGGCTCGGCATCGCCGAGCATGTACTCGATGCGGTCGAGCGGATAGCTGGGGTCGATCGGGAAGTACACCGCGCCGACGCGCAGCACCGCCGCGAACGCGATCGGCAGCCGCTCACTGCGTTCGGCGTAGACGCCGATTCGGTCGCCGGGCCGCACGCCCTCCGCCAGCAGCAGGCGCGCGAGCCGGTTCACCCGGCTGTCGAATTCGCGGTAGGTCAATTCGATATCGCCGAACACCACGGCCGTACGGTCCGGGTAGGTGCGCGCGGAGGCGCGGATCATCGCGTCGGCGGTCTCCGCCTCGATCGGCACCGCGGCGCCGTGCGACCACTGCGCCAGCGCCTTACGATCGGTCGGCGACAACGTGGCGAGCTCCGATACCTTTCGGTCGGCGGTCGCGGCGGCGAGCACGAGGTCGATGTATTCGTGCAGGCGATCGATCGTGACGAGATCGAAAAGATCGGTGCGATAGGTGATCTGGACGTCGGTTCGATCACCGTGCATGAAGGTCTCCACCACCAGCGGCAGCAGGGCCGCGCCGTTGTCCATCAACTCCCAGCTAGTGGTGGCGCCCGGAAGCTGGGGGCCGTCGATCTTCTGGTGCAGGAACAGCACCATCGTGTCGAACAGCTGGGAACCGACGTTGCCGGTCGCGGCGTTCACCGCGCGGACGATGCCTTCCTGCGGAAAATGCTTGTGCCCGAACGCGCCGGTGACCACGCCGCGCACCTGCTCGACCAGCTCGGCGAAGCGCTGATCGTCGCGGCCGGCGATGCGCAGCGGGAGCATATTGCCGAGATTGCCGATCAGCAGTTCCATCCCGGACTCTTCGCGGTTGGCCACGGTGGTGCCGATGACCATGTCGGTGCGCCCGGTCATCTCGCGCAGCGCGACATAGTAGGCGGCGAGGAAGACCGAGAACGGGGTGGTGCGCAGGTCGGCGGTGAGGCGGCGCAGCGTCGAGTCGGCGGCCGCGCTCAGCGGGCGATCGCGGCGGGCGCCGCGTTCGGTGGCCGCCACCGGGCGGCGATCGTAGGGCAGCTGCAGTTCCGGAAGCTCACCGTCGAAGCTGTTGCGCCAGAAGCGAATATCCTCGGCATGGTCGTCGGCGGCGAACCGGTCGGCCTCCCATTCGGCGAAATCGGCGACCTGCAACCGCAGCGGCGCCACCGTGACCGGGCCGGTCAGTGCCTGCCGGTAGAAGTTCTCCACGTCCCGCGAGAGCGCGGGCAGTGTCATACCGTCCCACGCGATGTGCTGAATCACCACCACCGCGACCAGTTCACCGGCGGATATGCGAACGAAGGTCACCCGCAGCGAGGACTCCGATGTGAGATCGAAGCTTTCGCGGGCCGCGGCCTCGGTCAGCTCACGCAACCGCTGCCGGGCCTGCTCCTCGGCGAGACCGGACAGATCCTCCTCCACCAGCCGGGGCGGCAGATCGGAATGGATCCGCTGATAGGGCTCACCGTCCTCATCGGTGTGATAGGTGGTGCGCAGCACCTCGTGCCGCTCGACGAGCGCGGCGAAGGCCGTGCGCAGGGCGCCCACATCGATCGGCTCGGCATCGGCCGCGCCCTCGAAGGTCAACGCCAGGCACAGGTTGTAGGCGGAGCTGCCGGGCGAAATCTGCTGATGCGCCCACACGTAACGCTGTCCGAACGACAACGGCGCCCGTTCCGGATTCCGGCGCACCGGCACGGCCGCGGCGGTGGCCAAACCCTCCTCGGCGAGCCGAGCGGCCATCGCTACCTGCAGGTCTTCCAGCGAACGCATCTGACGAACCAATCTGTCTACAACGAAAACTCGGGGCCTGTGCTGCGGTGGCTCAGTTCCCCGCCGAGGCGAGAGCCGAATCGGCCTGTGCCGAATCAGGCTGGGGCACCGGCACTTCGGCCAGCTCCAGCAGGATTCGCGAGACCTGCGCCAAGCGACCCGGGATGGTTTCGTCGGCCTGCAACCGCGCGGCGATGCGGCGCACCGTCCGGCCAGCGAATACCGCGGTGACACCGAATTTCTCGACCGCGAGCAGTCCGCGCACCTTGGCGGTCAGCGTGGTGGCCAGAATCGAATTGCCGCCGATCTCGAAGAAATCGGTTTCCACACCGACGGTCTCGACACCGAGAATCTGCGCCGCGATATAGGCCAGCGCCGCCTCGACCTCGTTCGCCGGCGGCACCGCGGATGCGCCGGCATCGGGCGCGCCCGCCTCCACCAGCCGCCGGATCGCCGCCCGGTCCATCTTCCCGTTGGGAGTCAGCGGGATCTCGGAGACGGTTTCGATCAGGTCCGGAATCATCTGGGCGGGAAGCAGATCCCGCAGCGCGGCCCGCAGTTCGTCGGCGGTGACCGCCGCGCCGGCCCGCACCGCGGCCGCCAACCGGCCGGAACCGGTCACCAGCGCGACGGCCTGCTGCACGGACGGCAGTGTGGTCAGGGCGGTTTCGACCTCGCCGAGTTCCACGCGATAGCCGCGGATCTTCACCTGATGGTCGGCGCGACCGAGGAAGTCGACGGTGCCGTCGGGCAGGTAGCGGGCCAGATCGCCGGTGCGGTACCACCGCAGGCCGCCGTACTCGACGAAACGCTGCGCGGTGCGTTCCGGATCGCCGCGATAGCCGTCGGCCACACTGGTTCCGCCGATCCACAATTCGCCGACGACCCAGTCGGGACAGTCCTCGCCGCGCTCGTTCACCACGCGCATCGCCACATTGGCCAGCGGCGTGCCGTAGGGCACCGCTGCGCGGCCGGCCGGGAAGTTCTCGGTCACTTCGCAGACGGTCGAATGAATCGCGGCCTCGGTGGCTCCGCCCAGACCGGCGAAACGCAGGCCGGGAACCAGGGCGCGCAGGCGATGGGCGAGTTCGGCCTCGACCCGGTCGCCGCCGGTGACGACCACCCGGAGGCTGCGCAGGTCCTGCGCGTCGGCCGAGTCCAGCAACATCCCGATCAAGCCGGGCGCGCAATTGAGCACGCTCACTTCGTGTTCGGCGATCAGCCGGGCCCACGCCCGGGCGTCCCGCTCGATTTCGGCGTCCACGCACACCAGGGCACCGCCCAGCGCGAGCGGGGCGAAGATGTCGAAGACCGACAGATCGAATTCCAGTGACGACAGGCCCAGCAGGCGAGCGTGCGCGTCCAGGCCGAAATACGCCGCGAGGGCGTCGACGGTGTTGGCGGCCGCCCGATGGCTGACCTCCACACCCTTGGGCTCACCGGTGGATCCGGAGGTGAACAGCACGTAGGCGACGGCATCCGGATCGCTGGCGTAGGCGCGATCGAGGCGACGACCCGTCAGCGCGGTGCTCAGTGCGATCGGGGTGACATCGGCCGGCAGGTCGAGCGCCGCATCGGTGAGCGCGACCCGGGCGCCCGCGCGGGCCAGAATGCGATCGCGTCGCGCGCGCGGCTGACCGGTGCCGATCGGCACGTAGGCCGCCCCCGCGGCCAGCACACCGAGTACGGCCGGAATCTGCCGATGCCCCTTGGGAACGATCACCGCGACGGTATCGCCCGGCCGCACGCCGGCATCGGTGAGCGCGGCGGCCACCGCGAGCGCCTGATCGGCCAGGTCGCCGTAGTCGCAGGCGCCGCCGCGCCGGCGCAGGGCCTCGGCTTCCGGCTTGCGACGGGCCCGGTCGAAGAACTCACCGTGCAGGGTGCGCGCCCGCCAGTCGGTGAAGGTGTCGTTCACCCGCTCGCGCACCGCGCGCTGCCGCACCGGCAGGTCGATCGACAGCGGTGCGTTCCAGTCCGCGCCCGGCTCGGCGAGGGTCAGCAGCAGGCGGCGGAATTCGGCGAACATCGCCGCGACCACGCCCTCGGGCATGGCGTCGCGGCGCGCATCCCAGTTGACCAGCAGTCCGCCGCCCAGTTCGGCGACCTGCGCGTCCAGATCGACCTGCGGGCCCTGCGACAGAATCCACACCGGCTCGCCGAACAGCGCGGTGACCCGATCGGAGAAGAGCTCACCCAGGTCCAGCCCCGAGGTGAACACCACCGACGGCGTCACCGGCCCACCACGCGACCGGCCGAGATCACGCAGCACATCCAGGCCCTCGTATACGGAATGCACGGCGCAGGTGTGCAATTCGCGCTGCAGGCGCTTGGCGCGGGCGACCATCGATTCCGGCTCGCGGGCATCGACGTCGACCAGCACCGAGTTCGTGAAATCACCCACCACGCGGTCGATGTCGTCGTGCAGCGGCTCCCGGTCGAACAGCGGGACGTTCAGCAGGAAGCGCTGCCGCGCGGACCAGCGCGCGATGGTCTCGGCGAACACCGTGGCCAGCGCGACCGCCGGGGTGACGCCGTGGCTGTGGGCGAGTGTGTCGAATCCGGCCTTGGCCTCGGGTTCGAACCAGTGGTGCAGCCGGATGCTGCGGCTGGGATCGGTGCGCTCGTCCTCGGCCAGGACCGGCAACGACGGGATATCGGGCAGATCGGCGAGCCGCCCCTCCCACCAGGCCTTGGCCGCCGAATTGTCCGGCGCGTGGCGCGTTCTGGCGTCGAGATATTCGCGGAAGGTGTAGCCGACGGTGTCGGCCGGATCGGCGTCGCCGTCGTACAGCGCGGCCAGATCGTCGAGAATGCGCCGGTAGCTCAACGCGTCCGCGGCGAGCATGTCCACATCGACGTGCACGCGGTGGGCGCCGTCGGGCAGCAGAGTGAGGGTGATGTCGACGACCTGACCGGATTCGACATCCATCCGCTGATGACTCTTGGCCTGGCGCAGGCGTTCCAGTTCCGCGTCCGGATCGTCGGACGTGCGCAGGTCCTGCACCCGGAACACCGGGAGCAGCGGCTCGGGCAGCACGCGCTGTGTGCCGGCGTCGGTGAACTGCACCCGCAACTGCGGATGGCGGCGTACCAGGCGGCCGACCGCGCGGCCCATCCGATCGGCTTCCAGGCCGCGGCCGTCGAATTCGACGTAGAGATGGGCGGCGACACCGCCGAGCCGCTGGTCCTGGCGGCGACCGACCCAGTAGGCGTGTTGCATGGTGGCGAGGGCGAATTCCTCGCCCTCGGTGAATGCCGCACCGTCGGTGGCAGAGTCGGCACCGCTGTCGGCGGGGGCCGGTTCGGGGGTGGCGCCGAGCAGCTCGGCCCATGCCGAGATCGTGGGTGAGAGCGCGAGTTCGGAACTGCGGACCTCGTGGCCCTGTTTGCGCCAGCGACCGGCCAGTCGCATCAGTTTCATCGAATGCATGCCCAGGCCGACCAGATCGTCGTCGTATCCGATCGATTCGGGTTGGATCCCCAGCTCCGCCGCCACGATGTCACGAACGTCAGCCTTGCCGAGCATCAGACAAACTCCTCACCGGCCGGAAATCGGGCCTCACCACCTACTTCAAAGGCTAGGCTTGCCTAACCTGGAAGCATAGTAGCCCACAGCCTCCATCTACCGTAGGGGTGTGGTTTGGCTAACCTAACCCAGCTACCCTAACCCCATGGGCAAAGGCATCAACGGCGTCATCCTCAAGGCACTGCGCGCGGACGACTACCGGCTGACCGTCACCTCGGTGCGGCAGATCGGCGACAAGTACCTGCGGCTCGGCTTCACCGGCGGCGGGCTGCTGGCCGACCATCCCGTCCATCCCACGCAGTGGATCCGCATCTGGTTCCCCGACGACGACGGCGACCTGCAACAGCGCGGATACACCCTCGTCGACCCCGATCCCGGCAACGACGCATTCGATATCGAATTCGCGCTCCACGGCGGCCCGGCTTCGCAGTGGGCCGCGCGGGCCACGGTCGGTGACGAGATCGACGCCACCGTCATGGGCTCGAAATTCGCGGTGCCCGAACCGGTTCCGTCGGAATTCCTGATCTTCGGCGACAGCGCCTCACTGCCGGCGATCAATTCGCTGCTGGACGCGATCGGCGAGACGCCGGCCCGGGTGTGGCTGGAATGGCAGGAGGAGTCCGAGCAGTCGCTGCCGGTGCGCACCGGACCGAAGACCGAGGTGACCTGGGTACAGCGAGTCAACTACGGCCAGCTGCTGCGGCAGGCGGCCGACTCGGTCACCTGCTCCCCCGATGCCTTCGGCTGGGCCGCCTGCGATGCCGCCACCACGCGCGCAATCACCAAATCGCTGAAAGCCAAACTGCCGAAACATAATATCGCCGCCCGCGGCTACTGGCGGTGACCCGCACGCTGCCACCGGGCGCCACCACGCACCGGGCGGCGGTCACGGCATAGGTGCGTGACCGCCGCCCGTTCGGCGCCGAATCCTCAGGCCGACACCAGATGCCAGCCGGTCGCGCGGGACCGCTCCGACCAGAAACCGGCATAGCGGCCGCCGAGTTCGAGAAGTTCGGCGTGCGTGCCCCGTTCGACGATCCGGCCCACCTCCACGAACAGAATCTGATCGGCGTGGGCGATGGTGTCGAGCCGATGCGCCACCACGACGACGGTCTTGTCCCGCGTCAGTTCGTGAATGCCGCGCACCACCGCCGCCTCGCTGTGCGGATCGAGGGCGCTGGTCGCCTCGTCGAGCAGCACGATCGGCGCGTCCTTGAGCAGCGCACGGGCGATCGAAACCCGTTGGCGCTCACCGCCGGACAGTGCCGCACCGCCCTCCCCGACCGCCGAATCCCAGCCGTCGGGCAGCCGGTCGACGATCTCGTCCACCCGGGCGATCTCCGCGGCCCGGCGCACCTGCTCGGTCGTGGCGTCCGGACTGCCGACGCGGATGTTGTCGGAGATGGTCTCGTTGAACAGATAGACGTCCTGGAAGACCGGCGACACCTGGCGCAACAGGGTTTCCGAGGGCTGCCGGCGCACATCGTGACCGCCGACGGTGATGCTGCCGGAACCGACGTCGTAGAACCGGGAGGCCAGCTTCAGCAGCGTGGTCTTTCCGCCCCCGGACGGTCCCACGATGGCCGTGGTGGTGCCGCTCGGCACGGTGAAAGATACGCCGTCGATCACCTTTTCACCCTCGCGGTAGCTGAAGTCGACGTTGTCGAAGACGATCTCCGGCGCACCCGGCGTGACGGGTTCGGCAGCCTCGGCCAGATCGCGCTCGGCGAGGAAGTTCGTGATCCGGTCGGCGGCGTCGGCGGCGCTGCGGATCGCGGTGCTCAGCTGCGCGGCCCGGTTGATCGGTTCGATGAACCGGGAGGTCACCGCGATCAGCGCGATCGTGGCCGGGATGGAGAGGTCGCCGCCGGTCCCGCGGGCGACCACCACCGACACCACGATCAGGAAGACGATCTGCACGCACAGCGCGAACACCATCAGCCCCGGCACACTGGCGACGATCATGCGCTTGGAAGCCGCCTCCTGTTCGCGCAGTGCCCGGGTGAGTGCCCGGTTGCCCGCGCCCACCGCACCGAAGGCCCGCAACACGGGCTGTGCCTGCGCGAACTCCACGACGCGCGAATTGGCTTCGGCCGCAGCGGCATCGAGTCTGCGGTCGGCGCGGGTGTAGCTGGTGTTCGCCCAGCGGCTGACCAGCAGCAGTACCGGCAGGCTGATCAGCATCACCAGCGCGATCCGCCAGTCGATGAAGGCGACCCCGATGGCGACACCCACCGGAACCAGTACCGCGGTCAGCACGGGTGCGAGCAGATAGTTGACCACACTGAGGATTTCGCGCACGCCGCCGACGACCATCCGCGAGAGGGAGCCGGCGTTGGCGGTGGCGAACCAGCCCAGCGGCAGCGTGCTCAGATGATCGCCCAGCCGGGTCTGCACGCCGCGCAGCATGCCCACGCCGATCCGCAGGCCCACCAGCAGCTGCTGATACGAGCACACCGAGGCGACGATCACCGCGAGCGCCAGCCAGGCGGTCCAGCGCCACGCGCGGCCGAAATCGCCGTCGAACAGCGCCTGCAACACCGGAATCAGCAGCAGATAGGCCGCGATCTGTCCCAGCGCGCCCGCGCCGATGAGAGCCACATGGCGCGGCACGTAGCGGCGCAGTTCCGGCGGAACGAGGGCGAAGATCTTCCTGATCACCGCAGTTCTCCTTCGGAGTCGGAACCGGTCGCCGCGGCATCGGCGCCCCGCCGGGTCAGCGCGCCCACCGACGCCTGATTCTGTTCCCAGAGGCGCTGATAGAGCCCGCCGGCGACCGACAGCGTGGCGTGGTCGCCCGTTTCGGCGAGTTCGCCGTTGTCCAGCACCAGGATTCGGTCGACTCCCGTGATGGTGTGCAGCCGGTGCGCGATCACCAGCACGGTGCGGCCGGCGACCAGGACGGCGAGCGCGTCCTGAACCGCGGCCTCGGATTCCGGGTCGGCGAAGGCCGTGGCCTCGTCCAGCACCAGCACCGGGGTGTCGGCCAGCAGGGTGCGGGCGATCGACAGGCGCTGCGCCTCACCACCGGACAGCACCGCGTCGACGCCGATCTCGGAGTCGTAGCCGCGCGGCAGTTCCAGGATCCGATCGTGGATCTGGGCGGCGCGCGCGGCGCGCTCGACGGCGGCCGCATCCGCATCGGGCCGGGCCAGCGCGATGTTGTCGCGGATCGTCCCGCGAATCATCCGCACGTCCTGCAGGACGAAACCCACGGTGCGGTAGAGCTCTGCGGTGGAGTACTCGCGGACGTCCTTGCCGCCGATCGTGATTCGCCCCGCGGTCACGTCGTAGAAGCGCGGCAGCAGCCGGGCCAGGGTCGACTTGCCGGAACCGCTCGGGCCGACCAGTGCGGTGATGGAACCGGGAGCGAGTTCGAAGTCGACCGCACGCAGCACGGTTCGATCGGCGCGATAGCCGAAGCTCACCTGCTCGAACCGGACCGCGAGTCCCGTCGCGACGCCGTTGCCGGCCACATCCGCAGCCTCGGCGTCGGCTCGCACCTCGAGTTCGGGTGTTTGCTGCAGTTGGTGCAGGCGCAACGCCGCGGCACCGCCCTCGCGCAGCGCCTGCCCGCCGAAGCCGATGCCCAGCAGCGCGCCACCCAGCCCGATGCCGAGCAGCAGGAACGGCAGGATGTCGACCGGATCGGTCCAGCCCAGATCGGCGAAGCCCACACCGGCCACCACCACGACGAGCATGAGCAGCACCGGGGTCAGCAGGATCTCGGCGGCCGACTGCAGCTTGGTCATCGGCGTCTTCCAGGCCAGCAGGCTCTCGGCGGTGTTGTCGACCGCGCGCTGGAAGGTGCTGTGCGCCTTGCGAGCCCGGCCGAACGCCCGCACCACCTGAATGCCGTCGACGAATTCGATGATGGACTGTTCGATGGCGCGTTCGTTGGCGTCGAAGACGGCGAAGCGCTCCTGATGCGCCTTACCCATCATGGCCGCGAGGCCGCGCGTGTAGAGCACCAGCGGAATCAGCAGGATCAGGGTCAGCCGCCAGTCGACGGTGAACAGGTAGATCAGCGCCACCACCTGCACCGTCACCGCGCCGACGAATTCGAGCCGGGCGTGCGCGACCAGATAGTGCAGGGCCTCCACATCGTCCTGCAGGAACTTCTTCACCTCACCGGAACTGCGGTCGGTGAACCAGCCCAGCGGCACCCGGGTCAGCTTGGCCGCCAGCAGTTGTCGCAGCGTGAGCTGGAACTTCGCGTCGACCATATGGGTCCAGACCAGCGCCGCGGCCTGCAGCAATCCGCGCAGCACCAGCACCACGACCGCGGCGATCACCAGCGTCCACACCCGATCCGTGTCGATCGGAGCGGACAGCAGTTCGCGGCACGCCTCGACGATCAGGATGAACGGCACCACGGCGCAGATCGAGGAGGCCACGACGACCAGGCTCGCCAGCGACAACGCACCGTTGACCGGCGCCAGCACCTGTTTGCGGGCCAGACCGTCGGCGCGGCGCTGCTGTTCGATCGCGACCCGGTCCGGTTCCAGCGGTGCGTCGGGCGTGGTGGGCGGCACCGGCCGCGCTGCCTCCGGCTCGGCCGGATCCACGGTCTGAACCGTCATCAGTCCTTCCCTCCCATAGCTGTCACCCTGCCTGTCGCTGGGCGCCGAATTCGGACATTCCGGCGGCGAAATCACACAGTATGGTGCGCCAGCGCTCGGCGCGCTCGTCGGCCCCGGCCTCGTCCAGCACCGCGGAGTTCACGTCGATATGCGCGACCAGAACCGGGCGCGAATCCTTCGGAACCACCGCGGTGTTGAGGTCGATCGTGAAGCGCAGCGGCAGATCCGGATGTCCGGCCGCACCGAATTCGGCGGTGAGGTCCGGCAGCGGCACCGGCGTCCACGGGCCGCTGCCGAACTGCAGCACATCGAAGCGGCCCAGGTGGTTGAGGCGAATCTGCCCGCGCGCATGCAGGGTTCGATCGTGGACCGGCGCACGGCCGGCCGCCGGAGTCCAGGTCTCGAGTTCGGCCGCCGGCACCAGTGCCGTCTCCTCGACGGTGAACCAGCCGACGCGGCGGGTGTCGTCGCCGGGGTCGCGGCCGTGCGATTCCCGGGTGACCGCGATGCGGTCGGTGGCGTCGGCGGTATCGGCGACCAGCCGGGCGCAGGCGGCGAGCAACAGATCATCCAGGGGCACATCGGTTTCCGCGCACCGGGCGAGCAGGGCCTCGGTGTCGTCGGGGCCGAGTTCCACGATCCGCCGGATCGCCTTGCCCGACCGGTCGCGGCGTGGATCGGTGTAGCGGCCGCCGAGCGGTGTGCCCAGCGTCGGTGGAGCGTCGGACCGCGTCGGGATCGGATCCGATTCCGGCCGATCCTCGTTCATCGGTTGTTCGCCCTGTTCCAGCCGGCGCAGGTCGTCGACCAGGATGAGCCAGGACACCACATCCACGGCGAGGTGATGGATGGACAGGACGAGCCGCGGTTGCTCTCCGCGCAGCAGCGTGGCCGACATCATTCGGCCGGCGCCGGGGTCCAGGCGCTGCACAGTGTCAGCGAGATAGTTTGCCGCACTGTGCCTTACGGTTCCATCGGCGACGGTGAGCAGTTCGGCGGCGCCGGATTGCTCCTGCGCGACGAGCACAGCGCGGCCGTCGTCGCCGGTGACCAGCCGCGAGCGCAGCGTGGGATGGGCGACCGCCAGGGCCTCCAGCCGTTGGACGACCGACTCGGGAGTGACTGCCGGATCGAGCGAGAAGACCTGGGACTGGGCGAGATAGCGGTAATCGCCGTGTCCGAGGATCTCCTGGGCCAACGCGGTGAGCGGCAGCACCGTGCCCGCCGGCGTCACCTCGGCATTCCCGGGAGCGTCCCCGGACGGATCGTCCAGACGCTCGGCGAGATCGCGAAGATCGGCCGCGGCCAGCACTTCTCGCGCCGAGATGCGGTAACCGGCGCCGCGCAGCCGCGACACCAGATCGATGACGCCGATGCTGTCGATACCCAGATCCACCAGGCTGTCCAGGATGCCGACCCGCGTCCCCGCTCCCGCGCTCATCGCCTCGATCAGCGCCAGCAGGGTGCGTTCGGTCTCGGTTCGCGGTTCGGCGCGGGCGGCGGTGTCGGCCGGGCGGGTCAGCAGGTCGGTCGCCACGTGCACATCGAGTTTGTCGTTGCGGTTCAACGGAATCTCCTCGACGAACGCGATGCGGGTGGGGACCAGGAATTGCGGCAGCCGGCGGGCCAGATCCGAGCGCAATCCTGCGACGGTGCCCTCGCCGACCACCAGCGCACCCAGCCGGGTCCGCCCGTTCTCGGTGAAGGCCAGCGTCGCGGCGTGGCGTACGCCGTCGAGTTCGCGCAGCACGACGCTGACCTCGTCGGGTTCGACGCGGTATCCGTTGATCTTGACCTGCCGGTCGACACGGCCTTCGTAGGCGACGGTGCCGTCGTCGGACCGGCGCACGAGATCACCGGTGCGATAACGCCTTTCACCCGCCTCGCCCGCGACGAAGGCGGCCGCGGTGGTGGCGG
Organism: Nocardia sp. 852002-20019_SCH5090214; assembly: GCF_001665865.1. NCBI lineage: Bacteria > Bacillati > Actinomycetota > Actinomycetes > Mycobacteriales > Nocardiaceae > Nocardia > Nocardia sp. 852002-20019_SCH5090214. Next base: position 20,470 of record NZ_LZMK01000235.1, read on the forward strand.
GCCGCCTCAGATACCCGAGCGCGAGTTGCGGCCCGGAAAGGTAGAGCTCGCCCTGCCCACCGGGCGGCACCGGCCGCAGCCGATGGTCGAGCACCTCGGCAGTCATCCCGGCGAACGGGCGGCCGATGGTCGGCGCGGCGTGATCGTGCACCTCGGCCATCAGCGCCTCGACGGTCGCCTCGGTCGGGCCGTAGAAGTTGATGACACGAGTGGTCGCCAATCCCTGCAGGCGCCGCCAGGTGTCCGGACCGATCGCCTCACCACCCAGCGCGAGCACGGCCAGCGGACAGCGCTCGGATCCGGTCTCGGGATCGGTGCGGAACAGTCCGGCGGCGATCAGCCGGTTCAGCATCGACGGCGATGTGTCGAAGATGTCGATCCCGAATTCGCCGATGGCGCCGACGATGCGCTCGGCATCGGTACGCACCTCGTCACCCAGCAGGACCACGGTGTGACCGCTCAGCAGCGCGACCGTGGGCTGCCAGGCAGCGTCGAATCCGGTGGACCAGCCGTGGCCGATGCGCAGCGTGCGCCCGGTGGCGGCGGCGATGGGCGAGAAGATCCGCCGCTCGTGATTGCCCCAGTGGTTGAGCAGTGCGCGATGCGATACCGCGACCCCCTTGGGCCTGCCGGTCGTGCCGGAGGTGAACACCACGTAGAACGCGGCATCCGCCGACATCGTTACTCGCTGCACATCACGGTCGCCCGCCGTAACCGCAGCGATGCCCGGGAATCGGAGGCGGCCGTCGCTGTCCGTGATCCCGTGGCGGCACTCCGCCCCTTGGGCACGGACCTCGGTCAGCACCTCGGCTCCATCCGCATCGGCGAGGACGATCCGCGCGCCGCTGGTGCTCAGCAGATAGGCCACACGATCGGCGGGGGTGGCCGGGTCGATGTGGACACAGGTGGCACCGGCGAGACCGATCGCGAAGGGAGCGTGGAGGACTCGGCGGTCACGGGGCAACATGACCGCCACCGCGTCGCCGCTGCCGACCCCGGCGGCCCGCAGTTCGTCGGCCAGCGTGCATACCGCGACACCGAATTCGGCGAAGCTCTGCTCGCCCGCCGCGTCGACTACCGCCACCCGGTCTGCCGCCGCATGCGCCGCAAGCAGCAATGCCTGGGGAATCGTCGTAGCCTCCACGGCCGGCACAGCGGGCAGCGCCTGCGCGGGCTCGACGGAAGCCGGTACGCCGGACACATCGGATGAGCTGACCGCCTCCTTCGCCGTATCGGAAAACTCTGCACCACAGTCGTATTCAGAGATCAGCACGGCGGGCTCGTCGTCGAGCAGCACGTCGAGCGCACTACACTGCCGCGCGTCCACGATCCGGGTGGCGACCGCGAGCAACCGGCGCGCCATCCGGTCGGGGTCGAAGGTGGTGAGCAGGTCGGGGCGGGTTTCGACGCGGCAGATCAGCTCGCCCTGCTCCAGCACCGGGACGAGGGCGATCGGATAGTGGCTCGGGGAGTCGACGCGGCGGGCGGTCATGGTGGCGCCGCCGCCCATCGGCATGCGCGGCGCGACCGCGCCGACCGGGGAGTTCTCGAAGACCAGCAGGCTGTCGAACAACTGCCCGGCCCCGGCGTGCCGCGTGATCTCCGCGATGCCCAGATACTCGTGCGCCCGCAACTGCGCCACCGAACGCTGCAGTTCGGCGCCGATCCGCGCCGGCGTGCGCTCGTCGATCCGGACCCGCACCGGAATGGTGGTGACCAACGCGCCGACCAGGCGTTCCGCATTCGGCAGCGAGGCATCGCGGCCGGAGGTGGTCTGACCGAAGACCACGTCGTCGCGGCCCGTGAGCCCGGAAAGAATTCGGGCCCAGGCCATTTGGAGCACGGTGTTCAGTGTGAGGCCGTTGGCGCGCGCCCAGCCGACGAGCCGGTCGGTGCCGGCGGGGTTCAGGCGCGCCTCGCCCACCACGGGCAGGTCGAGGTCCGCGGGGGCCGGTGGACCGAGCATCGGCATCGGCGCCAGACCGTCGAGCGCGGCGGCCCACGCCCGTGCCGAGGCCGCGGTATCGCGGCTCGCCAGCCACGCCGCGTGCTCGCGCAGCGGCGGAGCCGGCGGCAGCGCCGCGCCCTCCCCGCGATGCAGGGCGATCAGATCGGAGAACAACAGTGGAATCGACCAGCCGTCGACGACGATATGGTGTGCGGTGCACACCACTTCGTAATCGCGCGCGCCGACGCGCGCCGCGACCACCCGGAACAGCGGGCCGCGGTCCAGATCGAGCCGCCGGCGCGCCTCCTGCCAGTAGAGATCGCGCGCCGCCGCCTCCGGATCACGGGCCGAGCGCAGATCCACCTCGCGCCAGCCGATTCGCCCCTCCGAGGTGATGACCAGCACCGGATGCGGCACATCCTCGGCGAGTACGGCCGCGCCCAGATGCGGATAACGTCGCAGCACGCCGTCGAAGGCCGCACGCAAGGCCGCCGGATCGGCCAGATTCTCCACTCGCACCGCGAAGGTCACGAGGTAGGGATCGATGCCCTGTGCCATCGAACTGACCGAATACAGCCCGCGCTGCAGCGGGGACAGCGCGACGACGTCGAGAATCTCCACCTCGCTCACCGCGCGGCGAACTTCTTGCCGAGTGCCGCCAGCGCGGCCGAGTCCAGTCCGGAGGCGCTCATCGGCGCGACCGGTGGGCTCTGTTCGGCGGCCGGGGCGGCCTCGGCCTCAGTCAGTTGGGCTGCCATCTCGTGCACGGCCGGGAATTCGAACACCTTCTGCACGTCCAGCACATAACCGCGCTCGCCGAGCAGGGTGACCATGCGCAGCGCGGCGATGCTGTCACCGCCGAGAGAGAAGAAGGTGTCGGCGCGGCCCACCTCGTCGTCCGCGTCGAGTTCGAGCACCTCGCGAATGGTGTCGGCGATCAGCCGTTCGGCATCGGTGCTGGGCTGTCCGCCGAGCCCGGTGCCGCCCGGGTAGGCCGCGGCGCGTTCGAACACCGTCGGAAGCTCGCCATCGGGCAGCGTGGTCTCCGGCTCCGCGAGATTCAGCAGCCACCGCTCGAGACCGCTTGCGAGCGCATCGATTTCGGCGCGCCCGGCGAGTACCGGCGGAAATTCGAGAATCACCGTTACCTCTTCGCCTCCGGTGACGACGTCGGCGACGATATCGACTCCGTGCGGCCGCGCCACCCGCCGGGCGATCTCGCGCGCGTTCGCACCGACCACCTCGGTTCGGAGGGTGACCAGCGCTTGGAACGGCGCACCGGCGGCGACGGCGACGGCGCCACGCAGCTGATGTGTGATCCGCTCGATCCGGGCCGCGGCATGGGCGCGCGCGACGACGGACAGCTCCGTGACCTGCTCCAGCAGTGCCCGCGCGGTGGGCGCCGAGCCGGTATCGATCCGCAGCACCAGATGGTTCGCGTACGCACCGAGCGCCGAATCAGCGTGTGCCTCGGACCGTCCCGCATCGACGATGGCGACGGGCACATCATCACCGAGACCCGCCGCGCCCAGCACTGCGGCCAGCGCGGCGACCACGGACAGTTCGGCGTCGCGGTCGCCGAAGGCAGCCGCCGGAATCCGCAGGGTGCGGGTCGCGGTCGCGGCGGCGGCCGGATCCGATTCCGCGCCGGGATTTCCGGCCACTGCCAGGGTTGCCCGTTCCGGCAGATCGGCGAGCCGGTCCAGCCAGTATCCCAGGTCGGGATCGGCGGCGGCATCGGCGACCAGCGACTTCATCTGCGCCATCGCGTAGCCGCGGTACTGCTTCACCTGCTCGGCTGTCGTTTCCCCGAGCAGTTCCGCCGCCAGCAGCTCGAGACTGCGGTCGTCGGCGGCTACGGGATGAGCGGTGAGGGACAGGACGTCCCGATCGGGCGTGCGGTGCAGTCTGATTCGGATCGGCAGCGCGCGCACCGGATCGATGCGGTGCGCGGCATCCGAGCACAGCGCGGCGTCGAGTTCCGACGACGCGGTCTCGACCGTTTCGACCACCATCTCGGGTGCGTCGACGACGCGCTGGTACGGAATCCGGCGATCGTCCGGATAGACCGTGCGCAGAATCTCGTGCCGGCTCACCGCGGCCACCGCGGCGCGGTCGAGGGCGGCCGGTTCGAGGTCGCCGGTGATCTCCAGGGCGAGAAACAGATTCGTCGCCGCGACGCCGCGCAGTCGTTCCGGCAGCAGCGCGGCCTGCTGAGCCGGGGACAACGGGATGCCACGCCCGCCCGTTCGCGACTCCGGCGCGGCCGCGGCGTTGTTCGGAGCAGTCGTGGCCGGCGCGGTCGTGTTCGGCACGGGCGAATCAGACATGGGTCATCAGTCCTTACTTGCCGACGGTGGCGAGCGTCGGTTCGAGCTTGTCGAGCAGATACGGCACCGACAGTGCGGTCGGCTGGTTGATGGCGTTGATCGTGATCATGTCGACGAACGAGATTCCGCCCTGGCGCACCGACGGCAGATCCGCGTAACCCGGCAGCTGGGTGAACTTCTCCTGCAGGCCCGGCGCCGCGCCGCACACCAGCAGATCGGAGGTCAGATCCCCGAGCCGTTCCGGCGACAGCGCCAGCCGTCCACCCGAGGGGGCCTCGGCGACGAGTTTCGCCGGCATGGTCATCCCGAGCCGCGTGAACACCTGGGCGGAACCGTCTTTCGGATCAGCCAGCACCATCAGCTGGGTGGGCGTGGTGAGCATGCAGGTGAGGAAGCTCTTGCCCTTCAGGCCCGGATGCTTCGCGGCGACCGCGTCGATCCTGCCGTGCACGTCGGCGACGACCTTGCCGGCCTGGTCCTGCTTGTGCAGCGCCTTACCGAGCGCCTGGACCTGGTCCTCCCACGGATCGATCTGGGCCGAAGTCAGCGGGCCGATGGTCGGGGCCAGCTTGGACAGCTTGTCGTACATGGCCTTGTCCATCAGGTAGCCCGGCGCCACGATGAGATCGGGCTCGAGTGCCGCGATCTGCTCGACGACGTCGCCGCCCATGTTCAGCGCCTTGGACTGCTGCGGCAGCGACTGCGGCAACCACGGCACGGTCATCCCCGCCCCGGCGCCGGGCACCAGATAGCCGACGGGGGTGACCCCGAGGGATACGGCCGCGTCCAGCCAGGCGGGGCCGAGGGTCACCACGCGCTTGGGCGTGCCGTCGACGGTGGTTTTCCCCATGCTGTGCTCGATCGTCACGGCCGCACCGGAATCGGTGTCGTCCGCGCCGGATCCACAGGCGGCCACGGCCGTCACCAGCCCCAGGATCAGCGCCGGCAACGTGGTTCGCAGCACCGCGGCGCGTGCTCGGACTCCGCGACGCGCGGATGTTCGACCTGGGTTCATTGCACAGCTCCTTGTACTTCGCTCCGGGCGACTCGCGATCCCGACCCTCTCGAAATCGTAGCTTAGGCTAAGCTAACACTGGCCGTCGATACCTCGACTCGGGCCGCCAATCCGGCCACCGTCGGAGTGTCGAACAGCGCTCGCACACCGATCCGCACGCCGAATTCGGCTCGGATCCAGGCCAGTAGCCGCACCGCCAGCAGGGAATGACCGCCGAGTTCGAAGAACGAATCCTCGGCGCCGATCCGCTCGCGGCCGAACATCCGCCCGAACAATTCCGCGATCCGCGTCTCCACCGCCGTATTCGGCTCCCGATACGGCTCCACCGGCGACCGCTGTGGCACCGGCAGGGCGCGGCGGTCGAGTTTTCCGTGTTCGGTCAGCGGAATCTCGTCGATGATCGCGAAGGCGCCCGGCACCATGTACGGCGGCAGCACCGCCGCCGCATGCGCTCGCACCGATTCCGGATCCACTGCGGCGCTGCCGTTTTCGCGGCGCACGGGCACGAGGTAGGCGGCGAGTACCGTGCCGAGCACGTCGTCGGTCACCGCGGCTGCCACACAGTGCGCGACATCCGGATGGGCGCCGACGGCGGCCTGCACCTCCGCGAGTTCGATGCGGTGGCCGCGCACCGTGACCTGTTCGTCGGCGCGGCCGAGAAATTCGAGCTCACCGTTTCCGTTGCGGCGCGCCAGATCTCCGGTGCGATAGAGCCGCTGTCCGGGGGCGAACGGATCGGCCACGAAGCGTTCGGCGGTTGCCGCGGCGCGGCCGAGATAGCCGCGCGCCAATTGCGCACCACCGAGGTAGATTTCGCCTGCCACGCCGGTGGGGACCAGTTGCAGCCGCTCGTCCAGCAGATACAGGGCGACGTTGCGGTTGGGACGGCCGATGGGCACGATCCGGGTTCCCTGCGGGCCCTCCACGGTGTGATGGGTGGCCGAGACGACCGCCTCGGTGGGCCCGTAATGGTTGCGGAGTTCGGCCTCGAAGATGCCGGCGAAGCGGTCGGCGACCTCACCGTAGAGCGCCTCGCCGCCGACCGGCACATGACGCAGCGCGCGCCACCGGCTCACCTCCGGCAGCATCAGCAAGGTGCTGAGCATGGACGGCACCATATGCAGCACGGTCACGCCGCAGCGCGAAATCAATTCCGCCACATACGGTATGTCGTCGAACGCGTTCACCTTCGGAATCACCAGGCCGGCGCCGAGAGTGAGGGGTACGAAGATGTCGAGCAGCGAGGCGTCGAAGCTGATCGACGAGGATTGCAGCAGCCGATCCTCGGCGCCCACCCCCCACTGCGCGCAGAACCCCACGAGATGTTCGGCGATCGCCGCGTGGGATACCGCGGCCCCCTTCGGCGTTCCGGTCGAGCCGGAGGTATAGATGACGTAGGCGAGGTTGCCGGGACGCAGCGGACGCACGCGATCGCTGTCGCGCGGATCGTGCTGCGGCGATGTGCGCGAGGCCCGTTCCGCGGCCCGCAGATCCTCGGCATCCAGGACCAGCGCGGGCCGCGCATCGGCGATCAGGAATTCCACCCGATCCGCCGGATAGGCCGGATCGATCGGCAGATAGGCCGCACCGGTCTTCAGCACCGCGACGACGGCGACCACGAAATCCACGGAGGTACTCAGCCGCAGCGCTACCACGTCCTCGGCGCCGATCCGCTGTCGAATCAGCTGGTGCGCCAACCGATTCGCGCGCCGGTTCAGGTAGTCGTAGCTCAGCTCGCGATCTCCGTCGCGGGCATCGACGAGTGCGACCGCACCGGGATCCGCCGCCACCCGCCGCTCGAACAGATCGACCAGCGTGGTGGGTGCGACGGGGACGAGTTCACCGTGGGACTGCTCCAGAATGTCCGCGCGGTCGCGGACTCCGAAAATATCCAGCTCGCCGATGCGACGCTCGGGTTCGGCGGTCGCCACGGTGAGCACGCGTACATAGTGGTTGAGGAACTGCTCGAGGATACGGGGGTCGAATTCGTCTGCCTGATAGATGATTTCGATTCGCTCGGCTACGTCGCCGGCGGTGATCACGGTGAGCGACAGCGGCATCCGGGTCGTCGGGCTGCCGACATCGACCGCCGTGGCCGCGATGCCGTCCAGGGTGAGCGACGCGGTCCGGCGGATCCCGAATTCGATGCGGGCCACCTGCTCCAGCCCGTCGCGACCACTGCCGCGCTCGGGGTTGAGGTCGGCGATCACCTGATCGATCGGCGTGCCACGGTGCCCGAAAGCGGTTGCCGCACGGTCGTTCACCTCGCGCAGACAATCGAGGAAGCTGTCCGCGGGGTCGACCGTCGTACGCAGCAGCAGCGTATTGCCGAAGTAGCCGATACCGGTGTCGTCGGCGCTCCGCACGGTGGCCGGTACGCAGACGAGGAAATCCGTTGCGGCGGTGTAGCGGTGGATCAGCCCGTCGAAGGCGGCGAGGAGCACCGTGAAGGGTGTAGCTCCTTCCCGGTGCGCGAACTCCGTCACCCGCATGGCCACGTCGGCCGGCAATTCGGCGCGGATCCGAGCGGTGCGCAGCGAGGGCAGGGGCGCGACGACGCGGCCCGGCAACTCCAACGGCTGCGGCAAGGGCGAGAGCGCGTTTCGCCAATAGCTGCGAGCGACCTCGGTCGCCGGCGCAGGGGCGCCACTGCCTTCGGCATCACGAAGGCTGCGCACACGGTCGTCTCCACGACTCTCCGGTGCGGCCGGAACCGTCGCCGCGTCGTAGCGGGCACCGACCTCGTCGAAGAATATCTGCCAGGAGGCCTCGTCCCACGCGATCGTATGCACCACGAGAGTGAGGAGGAACCGCCGCTCGTCCGTGCGAATCAGCAAGCAGCGCAACGGAGTTTCGGACGACGGATCGAACGGTCGCCCCGCCTCGCGGCGGATCAGCACCTCGGCCCGGCGCTCGCGACTGGCATCGGCGAGATCACGAAGATCCACCTCCTGCCACGACGGCGTCGCGTCGGATCGCACCACGGCCCGCGGCTCGTCGTCCTCGCCGACGGTGTAGATGGTGCGCAGAATATCCTGCCGCGCAATGGTTCCGGCGATCGCCGAGCGCAACCGATCCGCGTCCACGGCACCGGTGAGCCGGTAGACCGCACAGCAGTTGAGAGTGGTGTCCTGCGGATCACGGGTCTGCAGGAACCAGATCCGGCGCTGCCCCGCCGACAACTTCCCCGCGGCCGGCTCCTGCGCCGACAGCGCGGTCATCGCGGGGCGTCGGTGAGATAACCACCGCGAGCGAAAAATGCGGCGCCGTCGTGTTCGGTGCCGTCGGCGGTGCGCACCCGGGTCACGAGCAGACCGAGATTGCCGCCGCGATGTGCGTCCGGCCCGCAGATCACCACGCCACCGCCCTCCTGCACGACGACTCGCCCGGGGGTTCCGCCGTAGCGGGCCTGCGACAGGGCGGCAGCGGTGATCTCCACCTTCTCGCCCCGATAGTAGGAGAACGCCCGCGGATACGGCTCGGACAGCGCGCGCACGAACCGCTCCAGATCCTCTGCGTCCCAATGCCAGTCGATGCGGCTGTCACGCTCGGAACGCTTGTGGAAATAGGTGCGCTCGGCCTTGTCCTGCGGCCGCCAGACCGCGGTGCCGGATTCGATCGCGCTCAGCGCCTCCCGCAGCGCTCCCGGAATCAATTCCATTCCGGCGAGGACGAGTTCGGTTCCGGTGGCGGTCGGGCCGATCGGCAGCGAACGCTGCACGAGGATGTCGCCGGTGTCGAGCTGTTCGTCCATCCGGTGCACGGTCAGGCCGAATTCGGATTCGCCGCTGATCAGCGCCCACAGCACGGGCGAGAAACCGGTGAACTTCGGCAGCAGCGAATCGTGCAGGTTCAGCGTGCCGTGCGGCGGCATCAGATACAGCTCCGGCGGCATCCAGGTGTACCAGCTGTTGACCACGATGATGTCGGGCTCGGCACGCTTGACCAGATCGATGGTCTCCGCATCGGCCCGCTCGGTGAGGTGGACCGGAATGCCGTGTTCGCGGGCGAGCTCCTCGACCGAATCGGACCAGATGCCCTTGTAGGCATGTTCACTCGCGGGATGGGTGACCGCGAGCACCACCTCGTGTTCCGAGTCGATCAGAGCCTGCAGCGTGGTACGACCCCAGGTCTGATAACCGAACGACACGATACGCATGAACCGAACCTCTTCCCTCGAACTAAGGGTAGCCTAGCCTACTGTTAGCTCGATAATCATTCCGGGCGCCGACCGGCCGCGACCCGGGCCGCCACGACGGCCGGGCGGGTCGGCACCTCACCCAGCACGCGATCCGAAAGCTCGCCCAGGCAACTGAGATTCGGAAATCCCGGCCCCTGCGCCATCCCCGCGAGATTCGGCAGATAGAGCTTGGCGCCGAGGCCGGACACCGCCAGATCGTGGCCGATCGCCGCCTCCAGCCGGGCATGGGTGATGGGCCCGCCCACCGCCAGTTCCACCAGATCCGAGGTATCGGAATCGAACAGATCCAGGAACCACAGCGGCTGGCCGCCGGTGGCGTCGACCACCAGATCGAAGGCATGCATCTGGTCGGGGCGCAGTTCGTTGCGCAGCGTGAGCGCCACTCCTTCGCCGCGCTCGGCGACCCGGACCACGCGGCCCTGGAGATGATGAACGCGATTGTCCGCCAGCACGTTCTCCTGCACGCGTACCGAGAACACACCACGGTCGGTGCGGCGGATGACGTCGCGGCGCTCCTGCAGGCTCAGCGCCCGCCACTTCGCCGGATCGCTGAACAGCGCGTTCTCGAAATAACTTTCACCGCGGGTGTAGATGGTGGCCGCGGGCGAGATCACCGAGACCGTGAGGACGTCGTGGCGGACCAGTTCGTCCACCGCCGAGCCCGCGGTCTCACCGCCGCCGATCACCGCCGCCCGCGAGGAGACCGGTAGCCGGCGCTTACCCGCGAGATCCCAGAAGTCCGCGATACTCAGCACCTTCGGATGTTCGGCCAGCGCGCGGCGGCTGTCGCCCGGGCCGGTGATCATCAGTCCGTCGCAATCGATTTCGGTCTCCACACCGGAACCGTCGGCCACCGAGACCAGCCAGCCGTCGGCAGCGGGGCGGATCCGGCGCACCGCGCCCACGACCATCTCGACCTCGGCCTTGCGCGCGACCCACTGCAGATAGTTGGCCCAGACGTGGTGGTGCGGATTGGGCCGGCCCCGGTCGACCCATTCGGCATAGGTGCCGTTCTCGACCAGGAAGGAATTCCAGCTGTAGGCGATCATCGACCGGTCGATCGCGCGGTTGTGGCCGCGTGCCCAGGTGGAGTGGTACGGGAAGCCGATGTCCTTCTCGGGGCTGGTGCCGAGCCGGTGCTGGCCGTCGGTCCACCCGCCGCTGGGCAGCCAATTGCCGCCCACCGCATGGGGTTCCACCACCACCACGCGTGGAGCGGGTAGCCCCAGGTCCCGCAGCACCCGAGCCTTCGCCGCCACTGCCATCGCTTTCGGCCCGGCTCCGACCACGAGAAGCGTCTTCACTGGTACTCCCGTTCTGTGATTCCAGCCACCGCTCAGCCGGGCGCCGGGGCGTTCAGCTGGGCAGATCCGACATATCGGGAAGAGCGGATCCGCCCGAAGTCGACTGAGTACTACCTACCTTTGCATAGGCTTACCTTATATTGCTTAGTGGTGCCAGCCCTTGCGGAACGATTGCGAGGCACGGCACTCCTGTCCCACAACTGATCGGATACGACCATGATCAAGATCAAATCCCGTGCCGTTGCGGCGTTTTCGCTGGCCGCCGTGGTCTTCGCCGGCGGCGTCGCCTCCGTGACCCCGGCCGTCGCCGCGCCGATCGCCGCCCACGTCCACGCCGCCGCCCCGGGTGTCGGCGAGTTGCAGAGCAAGCTCGAGCTGGTGCTCGACCCGAACGGTTCGCGGTCCGCCCGCGCCAACGAGCTGGAGGCCGGCGAGGCCGGGCTGGGCCTGGTCGACCAGGTCGGCGGCGTGATGGCCACGGTGCCCGGATTCCAGTGGCAGGCCGTTGCGCCCGTGAACGTCCAGGGCGACACCCTCACCCACAACCTGCAGATCAACGTCCCCGGCTTCGATGCCATGTACATCGAGCTGAAGTGGAAGGACATCGACGGCACCTGGAAGCTGACCCGCGAATCCGAGTGCACGATCGCCTATTACGCGAACCTGCCCTGCACCGTCTAGTGCGGCACGCGCAGTGCCGGTCCCGGTTGCGCGGCCGACGCGCACTCCGGGAACCGGCGCCGGCGCGATGACAGCCCGGGCAGGATCCGTCTCCACGCGGCGGCCGCCGCGGCCCCCGATCGCGGCGGTGACTAGGGTCGATGTGTGCGACGCCGGCAACAGCCGCCGCTGCCCAAGCGCCACGGACTCGATCCGGCGCGGCTGCGGTTACCCGAAGACGGAACCTGGGCGACCATCCGCGACCATCTGGTCCATCGGCTCCCCCGGGTCCCCGCCGCGCGCATCGACGAGATGCTCGCCGATGGCGACATCGTCGATCTCGACGGACCGATCGTGCCGGACGCACCCTATGTGCCCGGGGGCGCGGTGTGGTTCCACCGCGATCTCCCCGACGAAACACCGGTGCCGTTCGACGTCACCGTGGTGCATCGCGACGACCACCTGCTCGTCGTCGACAAACCGCATTTCCTGTCCACGATTCCCCGCGGGCAGCACATCCTCGAGACCGCACTCGTCCGGTTGCGGCGCGATCTGGACCTTCCGGATCTGGTGCCCGCGCACCGGCTGGACCGGACCACGGCCGGACTGATCCTGTTCATCGTCGATCCGGCGCGGCGCGGAGCGTATCAGACTCTGTTCCACAAGCGCCGGGTGCACAAACAGTACGAGGCGATCGCACCCTACGATCCCGAACTCACCCTCCCCCGCACGGTGCGCAGCCGGATCGTCAAGGAGCGCACCGTACTTCGCGCCTTCGAGGTCGAGGGCGAGCCCAACGCGGAAACGCTGGTCGAGCTGATCGAGCACCGCGACGGCCTCGGCCGCTACCGGCTGAGCCCGCACACCGGCCGCACCCATCAGCTGCGGCTGCACATGAACGGGCTCGGAATCCCGATCCTCGGGGACGACTTCTATCCCGACCTCACCGATCGCCCCGTGGACGATTTCACCCGGCCGCTGCAACTGCTGGCCGCACGGCTCGCCTTCACCGACCCGATCAGCGGGGCCGAGCGGGTATTCGACACCACCCGGACGCTGCAGGCGTGGACGGACTACGCGGGCTGGAGCGCCGGAGCGACCGGATAGCGGCGACTCGTTCCGTCCGGCGAGCCGCAACCGGCGGCGCGGCGACCGTGACCCGCCGAACACGGCACACCCGCCCGGATGAACGTAGACTGGCGACGATGTCTCGAAACGATAACGGGGTTGCGCAGTCCTCGGCCCCGGTCGGCCCGGGGCGCCGGTTACACGCCTACCTCGACGTCGCCGTCGTGGTGGCGGTGCTCGCCGGGACGAATCTCATCGCGCATTTCACCTCGCAATGGGCCAATATCGCGACCGTTCCCGCGGCCGCGGTGATTCTCGTGCTGTTGATGCGACAACGCGGGCTCGGCTGGGCGGAATTGGGACTTTCACCACGGCAGTGGCGTCGCGGAACGCTCTATGCGCTCGGTGCGGTCGCGATTGTCGTGGGAGCCGTGGCGATCGGCGCACTACTGCCGATTACCCGGCCGTTCTTTCTCGCGAATCGATATGCGACCTTGTCCGGGGCATTGATCGCCTCGATGATCGTGATTCCGCTGCAAACGGTGATTCCGGAGGAACTCGCCTTCCGCGGCGTACTGCACGGGACACTGGATCGGGCGACCGGCGCGCGCGGCGTATTCATCGTCGGCTCACTACTTTTCGGCTGCTGGCATATCGCCTCGTCGCTCGGCTTGACCAGCGGGAATCGCGGGTTGAGCACACTGTTCGGCGGCGGTGTCGGCGGGCAGATCGCCGGAATCGCCCTGGCCGTCCTGGCGACCGCGGCCGCCGGTGTGATCTTCACCTGGTTGCGCCGGCGCAGCGGAAGTCTGCTGGCGCCGATCGCACTGCACTGGTCGCTCAACGGCGCGGGCGCGCTCGCGGCGGCCATTGTCTGGCACACCGCCGTGCACTGAAATTCCGCCGCCCCAGCCGAATTCGGAATCGCCGAGCCGAACAGCCCATTTGCATATTCATCCGAACTGATGTTCGGTGAAAGCGTTGACCGCGCCGATGGTCGGCGATTACTCTCTCACCTCGATCACACATATGTTCGAGTACTCGGGTAATCGACCTCGGTAGCGCGGCCGCTGCCGGGAAAGGCACGCCATGCTCGACGAGCAGTCGACCACCACGACCGCCGTCCCTCCGGCGGACTCCGCGCACCTTCCGCTCCGCGACACGGAACGGACCGGCGCAGACGCACACTTCGGGGAGATCTCCGTGGAGGAACCATCGAAGGGCGCGGCCCGGCGCCGGCGCACCCCCGAACATTCCCCGCAGGCGGAGCTGAACGCGTTGGCGCGGCGGGTGGCGACCGCGCGGGGCAAGCTGCCCCTGCAAGCGGACCCGGCGCTGTTCGCCGAACTGTCCGATCGGGAGATCGCCGCCGAACGCGATCTCGCCGAATGGATTCGCACCCAGCGCCGCCGGCAACGCAAACGCGCGGTGACGGCGCAACTGTCGGCCGAGAAGCGTGATCGCCGCGTCGCCCTGGCACTGCGCCGGGCCGACGACGCGGACGCCCGCTGGCACCGGCGCGCCCGCGCGGCCCGCATGCGGGTGTCGAATCCCGATGCGCGCCTGGCCCAACTGTTCCGCCGCGCCGAATGGTCCTCGCGGGCGCTGATCGGCGTCGTCGTGCTCGGCATGGTCTGGGCGGGCGTGAACGTCCAGCACAACCTCGTCCCCAGCGGCGACATGTCGGATCCGCTGTACTGGCTCAGTTACGGCTTCGAGGCGATGATCTCGATCCCGATCATCACGATCATGGTCGTCGCCACGACCGCTGCCCGATGGGGTCGCGACATCGACCGCGGCAAGGTCGTATTCCTGGAAACCGCACTGCTCGGCGTCACCATCGCGCTCAACGCCGGCCCGCATCTGGTGGCGGGCGAACCGGCACGCGCCGCCGAGGCCGCCGTCGCCCCGGTCATGGTCGGCGTCGTGATCTGGTTGCACGCCTGGGTTTCCGCGCGCTATGCGCAGCTCATCGACGACATCCCGATGGAAGACATCGACTCCGATCTCCCGCCGACCGGCTACCGCCCGAGCTACCGCCCGGACGATCTTCCGGAGTGGGCGGAGGCACGTCCGCTGCCCGACAGCGCGGGGTCCGTGGAATTCCCCAGCTATCCCCAGCTCCCGTCGACGACTGCACCGCAACCGGTTTCGGTGGCGGGATGGGATGCCGCGCTGCGGCTCGCGGACGCGGTGGAGAACGGCCGGCCGCCGGCTGCGGCCGTGGCCGCTGCTGCCGCTGTGGCCCCAGCGGAGACACCGTCGACCCCGCAGGCCGCGTCTCCCGTCGAACCTGTCACGGCATATGAGGTCGTCACCGAGGCGACGGCGATCGACGACTCTTCCGACGCGGCACCGGCAAAGATCACGGCACCAACGGAATTCGAGGAGGACGAGGCGCCCGCGCGATCCGATGAGCGGTCGGGATCGCACGGCGCCGGGCTGCGGATCGTCTCCGACGAACCGCACAAGACGCGCACGCGGCGGGCCGTGGACGATGCCGTGCAGTTGGTACTGGGTGAGCCGGTCGCCGAAGCACCGCGACCGGCCGCTGCCGACGTCGACCGCACGACAGCACCGGACGAACCCACCGACCTTCCGGGCGTCGCGGAGGTGGACGAGGCCGAATTCGCCGATGTCGAATCCATCGCCGTCGATTCCGCCGCTATCGATGCCGCGGAGGAAGAGACCGGCGAGGTCGCCATCCGGTCGGTCGCGCACGAGATCCGCCGTCGCGGCCTGTCCAAGCTGTCGGTCGACCAGCTCGCCGAAATCCTGACCCTCACCGACGAATCGTGGACTCCCGCCGCGATCGGTGCCGCCATCGGCCTGCCGGGCTCCCGGATCCTGGGAATTCTGGAGGCGGCGCGCCGCATCACCATGCCGGTGGCGGTCGGCGGCTGAACGCCGATTCGCACCGCCGCCACCAGGCGGTTCAGGCGCCTCGAAGGGGCTGATAAGGAACCTCACAGGCTCGGTCGTAATCATGGAGTGCGACGACCGACTCGAGGAAGCAGATGATCGACACCTTTCCGCGAGCGCATTCGTCGGCGACCTTGCTGCGCGACGGACGGTGCTCCTGCCCACGGATCACGGCACGATGAGTACGGCGACTGCGACATCGGTCCGAGGTAAGCCCACCACCGTCACGACCGAATCGGGGGCGGCCGGGCGGCCTCAGCCGTCGCGGCCCTACCTGCATCAGGTCAACCTGTTCCGGATCCTGACCTTCGCCTGTGTGATCGCCGTCCACGTGATCGACAGATCCAGTGACCCGAACAATGTGTCGGCGAACGGGGCCATGGTGCTGCTGCACTTTCCCCGCGAGGCCTTCTTCACGCTGACCGGATTCGTCCTGATCTACCAGTACGCCGACCGGTCCTTCGACGCGCCGCACTTCTGGCGCCGGCGCTTCGCGCTGGTCGGCATCCCCTACGTCATCTGGTCGGTGTTCTACTGGGGCTATTCGGTGGTCGCCGGCATTCATCAGGAGTCCGTGGCCGGCGCGATACGCCGGTTGGCGGTCGAACTGGCGACCGGTGAAGCCTGGTATCAGTTGTACTTCCTGCTGGTGTCGATGCAGATCTACCTGCTGTTCCCGCTGTTGCTCCGATTCGTGCGCTGGACGGCCGGCCACCACAGGTGGGTGCTGGGGACGAGCGCGTTCGTGCAGCTGGGCATGCTGTGGGCGCTGACGCATCCGCCGACACTCACCGGAATGCCGGCGCAACTGTGGAATCACCTCTACGTGACGGTACTGCCGTACCAGTTCTACATTCTGTTCGGCGCGGTCGCCGCATGGCATATCGGCACCGTCGACCGTGCCGTGCGCCGCTTCGGCCCGCTGCTGATCGTCGGCACCCTCCTCGGGGCGGCGGGCGCCGAGTGGTTGTATCGGCGCGCGGTCGCGGGCGGCACCACACCGTGGCAGGCCGACAATGTCTTCAACCCCTACATGGCCGTCTATTTCCTCGCGCTGATCGTCGGCCTCTACACCGTGAGCACCTGGTGGTCCTGGCTGCGTCCGAAGTACCGCATCGTCGGCCGTATTTCCCGCTACGGCGCCGATCGCTCCTTCGCGGTCTTCCTGATGCATCCGATCGTGCTGGAACTGCTGATCCCCCTTTATCCCCGGCTGCACGACGCGGTCGGCGCGGCGGGTGCGACGGTGCTGTTGTTCGTCGCGGTCCTGGCGGTCACCCTCGCGGTCGTCGGCGCGGTGCGCCACGCACCCGGCAGTATCTATCTCACCGGCCGGGCACGGATCGACGGCCCGATCCCGCTCGTCCGCCGATTGCGGTCGATCGGCCCGGCATCGCCGCGGCGTGTGACCGCCCTCGACACCGGTCACGCACTTTCGGAGTCGTACGGACGGCAGTCGTCCGCCGAGGCGCCGGCGGCGTAACGCGCGGCGGCGTCCGGGACGGCGGGGGCAGAGCCACTGGTGTGGCGGTACGCATCGGCCAGGGCGGCGAGTTCGGCGGCGGTGAGGACATCCTCGATCCGATCGAAGCCGTTCGGCGCCCGCTGCGCCACGGCGTGCAGGACGCGGTCCATGGGCATATCCCGGTTCGCCAGCACGATGGTGTTCACCGCCTCCCGCCGGACCTGTTCGTATCGCGCGAGCCCGGCGATCGGGTCGGCGGCCGCGGCCAGCTCGCAAGCCACGGCGCGGGCGTCGAGAATCGCTTGCGACCCGCCGTTGGAACCGACCGGATACATCGGATGCGCGGCGTCACCCATCAGCGTCACGCGTCCGGAACCCCAGCGCGACAAAGGGTTCCGGTCGACCATCGGATATTCGAGCACTTCGGCACTGGCGCGTAGCAGTGCCGGAACATCGACACCGGCCAGGTGCCAGCCTTCGTAGTGCGGCAGCACATCCGCCAACCGCCCGGCGCGATTCCAGTCGGGGTTCTGCACCCCGGCATCGTGGACGCGCACCTCGGCGACCCAGTTCACCAGCGCACGCCCACGCCGGTGCGCACCACCCGAGATCGGGTACATCACGAATTTCGCGGCGCGATTGGAACCCGCGAGCACCATCGTCCGCCCGTCCAGGAACGGACGAATCTCGCTGACTCCGCGCCACATTCGAATGCCGTTCCACAACGGCCGCCCCTCCTCCGGATGCAACTGCGCGCGGACCGTGGAATGCAGACCGTCGGCGCCGATCAGCACGTCCGCGGTCTCCACGACGACGGTGCCGGCGGCGCGGTCGAGGAACCGGCAACGCACGCCGTCGGCATCCTCGGCGAACGATTGCAGCACCATTCCTTCGCGCACGGCATCGGACCCGAGTCGACGGCGCACCAGATCCAGGAGCAGACCCTGCAATTCGCCGCGGTGCACCGAGTATTGGGGCCACGGGTGCCCCGCGGCGAGTCCGCGCGGCTCACTCCAGATGTGATTTCCGAACCGGTCGAGATGCACCGCGGTGGAGGTGGCGATCGCGCAATCGTCCAGTGCCGCACCGAGTTCCAGTTCATGCAGCTCCCGCACCGCATGCGGGAGCAGATTGATTCCGACGCCGAGCGGGCGAAGCTCACCGACCGCGTCCAGCACGACGGCCTCGATCCCCACCCGGTGCAAGCATGCCGCCGCGGTCAATCCGGCGATTCCGGCCCCTGCGATCAGAACCCGCATCACCGCACCCCCGGTTCATCGACGGCCGGCGCCCCACCCACGATCCGCTCCTCCCGACGACCCGAATCTACCGATTCACGGAACGCGATGCAGAGCGGTCGTTCACCGGAGGTGGAAATGCCGTGCACTCGGCACCACTGTTCCTCGACCCATTCGAGGTATTCGATATCGGCATCGCCGCTACCCGCGCGGTGGCAGCAGACGCCCGGTGAACCCGGCTGCCACCAGCCGGTCGTATGCGGCGCGAACCTTCTCCGGAACGTCCTGCTCGATCGCCCAGCCCTCGGCCGCGTATCGCCACACACGTTGCGTATCCCCCACCAGCATCGTGACCACCCGCTCCACATCACCGATCCGCGCCACATAATCGTCGAGCGATTCCGGCAGCGAACCGCACACCACCTCGACCTCCGGCCACCGCATCCGGCAGGTCGCATAACTGCGCCGCTGTTGATACGGCCGGCAGATCAACATCACCGACTCCACCGCGCGACCCGAGTCCCGCAGCAACGCACGCGAGAAGTCGATGTTCTCGGCGGTATTCGTGGCCCGAGGCTCGACGAGGATGTCATTCGCCGAAACACCCAGCGCCACAGCATGTTCCCGATAGTGCACCGCCTCGCCTCGCGGAAAGGTCACCACCGTAGTAGGTGCGGTGGCACCGGTGAACACGACCGCTGGGAATACGCCCCGGCGAAACAGTTCAGCCGCGTATGTCGCCACTCCGATATCGTGGCTGCCCAGCCCGATTCCCACATCCACCGCTCGCACCTCGTGGCCCATCCGGTTGTAGTCCCACAGCGTGCGGACATCGACGTGGAGGTCAGTGGGGACGCCTGCCAGCGAGGACACCTGCACCTCCTCGTTCGGGTCGAATCAGCCACGACGCTGTCCAGCTTGCACCACCCCCGCTACATCGACATACGAGCCCGGAGATCCGCAGGCGCGGATCGCGAAGGATTCGCGGCCGCTGCGCTAGGTTCGGACCGTGACCAGCTCACCCCCGGAGAGCGCGGCGGCGAGTACCGCCCGGGCCGCGAGCATTCGTCGGTGGCTGCGCCTGGTAGCAGGAGTTCTGCTGGTGCTGCTCGGCGCGTTCTTGACCGTCGCACCGTTCTCGTCGCTCGCGGTGCTGTGGTGTGTCGCGATCGCCGGACTTGTCGGCTCGGCCGTGTCGGGACTCCTCCGAGCCCGGCGCTGGAGAGATGTCCGAAGGTGGGTCGAGTCGTCCGTCTACCTGGCCGCCGCGCTGCTGGCGCTGTGGTGGCCGGGGATTACCACAGAGGTGCTGGCCGTTGTGGTCGGTGTCGCGCTGATCGTCGCCGGTCTTACCGGTCTGCCCCTCGTGTGGCGCGAGCGCGGTGCCACCCGATTCGACGGCATTGTCGGCGGGGCTACCTCAGTAGTGTTCGGCATGTTGGCGCTCGCCTGGCCGGATGTGACCGTGTTGGTCGTCGCCGTCTTGTTCGGCGCCGCCCTGATGGTGATCGGAGTGCGGCAGGTCATCGCAGCGATGGGCGGCCATCACCGACCGCTGGGTGCGACAGCCCCGCCGCGGACGCCGCGCGGCGGACGGTGGCGGGTGGCCGGCACCGTGATGGGCGCGACAGTGGCGCTGGTTCTCGCTCTCGTCAGCGTCGCGTTGCATCGCGACTCTCCGGCTCCCGACGAGTTCTACACCCCGCAGGCGTCCGTGCCGGATCGGGCCGGGCAGCTGTTGCGCACCGAGCGATACGACAATCCCGAGGTTCCGACCGGCGCGCTGGCCTGGCGCATCCTCTATACAACCACTCGCGATCACGGGCAGCCCGCGGTGGCCAGCGGGCTCGTCATCGCCCCGGGGAGTGCGACCACCACACCGAGTCCTGTGATCGCCTGGGCGCACGGGACCACCGGCGTCGCGGTCGGGTGCGCGCCGTCGATCCTGCCGAACGGCCTCAGCGCCGGCGCGATGATGGTGCAGGACAAAGTGATTCACCAAGGGTGGACGATAGTGGCCACCGACTACATCGGTCTCGGCACCGCGGGAACTCATCCGTACCTCATCGGGGAGGGTGAGGCCCGCTCGGTACTGGACGCTGTTCGCGCCGCCCGGCAACTGCCGGACATCCGGCTAACCGATCACGCCGTCGTATGGGGACACTCGCAGGGCGGACACGCCGCCTTGTGGACCGGAATTCGCGCACCCCGGTACGCGCCCGAACTCGTCATCGACGGCGTCGCGGCGCTGGCACCGGCGAGCAACCTGCCGGCGCTGGTGGACAGCCTCGGCAGCGTCACAGCGGGCGAGGTATTCGCCTCCTACGTCATCACCGCTTACGCCGGCACCTACCCCGACACCCGCTTCGACGACTACGTACGCCCTGGTGCGCGCATCATCACGCGCGAGATGGCGCAGCGATGTCTGGCCGAGAAGAGCGTGCTGGTCTCTGTACTCACTTCACTGTTCCTTGACAAGCCGATCTGGCGCGGCGATCCGGATCGCGGCCCGCTGCTCGACAACTTGCGGCGCAACGTCCCGTCCGCCGTGATCCCCGCGCCCGTGTTCATCGGTCAGGGCACCGCGGATACCCTCGTCGTCCCGTCGGCACAGGACGGCTACGTCGCCCAACGCTGCCGAGCCGGTTACGCCGTGGACTATCGCACCTACCCGAACCTCGGGCACCTGCAAGTGGTCGAACCCGAATCACCGGCCATCGCGGACCTGATCGCATGGACGGCCGACCGCTTCGCGCGCCGCCCGGCTGCGAACACCTGCTGATGTGCGGCCCGACCCGTCGACCGCATGCGATGGCCGGCGGTCACCGGTCGAGATCATCCGGAAACACACGAAGGCCCGCTTCCCAACCGGGAAGCGGGCCTTCGCGATTCGACTACACAGCCGAGGCGGAGAAGAAGGAGCCTTCCTACTTCGCCTTTTCGAGGACCTCCACCAGCCGCCACCGCTTGGTGGCAGACAGCGGACGGGTCTCCATCAGCTGCACGCGGTCGCCGACACCGGCGATCTCGTTCTCGTCGTGCGCCTTCACCTTCGAGGTGGTGCGGATGATCTTGCCGTAAAGCGGGTGCTTCACACGATCTTCCAGCTCGACCACGATGGTCTTGTTCATCTTGTCGGAGACGACGTAGCCGATGCGCACCTTGCGCGAGCCACGCTCCTCCTGCTTGGCCGGCGTCTTGGCCGGGCCCTTGGCGTCACTCATGCCGCGTCTCCCTTGCCTTCAGGACCGGAGGCCAGGCCGAGCTCGCGCTCACGCATGACCGTGTAGATGCGCGCGATCTCGTGACGAACCACACGCAGGCGCCGGTTGTTCTGCAACTGGCCGGTCGCCATCTGGAAGCGCAGGTTGAACAGCTCTTCCTTCGATTCACGCAGGCGGGCGACGAGCTCGTCCTCGTTGAGCTCGCGCAGGTCTGCGGCCGGAGTTCCGGTAGCCATCAGAACTGCTCCTCCCTGGTCACGATCCTGCACTTCATCGGGAGCTTGTGCATCGCGCGGCGCAGGGCCTCGCGAGCGGTCTCCTCGTTCGGGTAAGACATCTCGAACATCACGCGACCCGGCTTGACGTTCGCGACCCACCACTCCGGCGAACCCTTACCGGAACCCATGCGGGTTTCGGCCGGCTTCTTGGTCAGCGGGCGATCCGGGTAGATGTTGATCCAGATCTTGCCGCCACGCTTGATGTGGCGGGTCATCGCGATACGCGCCGACTCGATCTGCCGGTTGGTGACGTAGGCCGGCTCCAGCGCCTGGATGCCGAACTCACCGAAGGCGACCGAGGTGCCACCCTTGGCCATACCGGAACGACCGGGGTGATGCTGCTTGCGGTGCTTGACCTTGCGGGGCATCAGCATGGGTCAGCCCTCCTTAGAAACTGACGGAGCCTCGGCCGGCTCTGCCACCGCGGTGGCGGCGCGCCCGGCCTCAGTGCTGGTCGCGGTGGTGCCGGACGAACCGGACCGCCGCGGACGGCTCGGCCGCTCCCGACGCTCGCGACGCTCACCGGACGGGGCAGCGCTGGCCGTGACCTCACGCTTGCCGCCGACGATGTCGCCCTTGTAGATCCACACCTTCACGCCGATGCGGCCGAAGGTGGTGCGAGCCTCGTACAAGCCGTAATCGATGTCGGCGCGCAGCGTGTGCAGCGGCACCCGACCCTCACGGTAGAACTCCGAGCGCGACATTTCGGCGCCGCCGAGGCGGCCCGAGCACTGCACTCGAATGCCCTTGACGTTCGGCGAACGCATGGCCGACTGGATGGCCTTGCGCATCGCGCGACGGAACGCCACACGGTTGGACAGCTGCTCGGCCACACCCTGGGCAACCAGCTGCGCATCCGACTCGGGGTTCTTGACCTCGAGGATGTTCAGCTGAACCTGCTTGCCGGTGAGCTTCTCCAGCTCGGCGCGGATGCGGTCGGCCTCGGCGCCGCGACGGCCGATCACGATGCCCGGACGCGCGGTGTGGATGTCCACCCGGACGCGGTCACGAGTGCGCTCGATCTCGACCTTCGAGATGCCGGCCCGCTCCATACCCGTGCTCAGCAGCTTGCGGATGGCTACGTCTTCCTTGACGTATTCCTTGTACTGCTTGTCGGCGTACCAGCGGGACTTCCAATCGGTGGTGATACCGAGGCGGAAGCCGTGGGGATTGATTTTCTGTCCCATTTACTTAGCCCCTCCCTTCCGGCGGCTACGAGCCGGGGCGGCGCTGGCGACGCTCTCGACCTCGATCGTGATGTGGCTGGTGCGCTTGCGGATCCGGAACGCGCGGCCCTGGGCGCGCGGCTGGAAACGCTTCATGGTCGCGCCCTCGTCGACATACGCCGTCGAGATGACCAGGGTGTCGGGGTTCAGGCCGAAGTTGTTCTCGGCGTTCGCCGCGGCGCTGGCCACGACCTTGGCGACGGGTTCGCTGGCGGCCTGCGGTGCGAAGCGCAGGATGTTCAGCGCATCCTCGACCCGCTTGCCGCGGACCAGGTCCACGACGCGGCGAGCCTTCATCGGAGTGACGCGAACGTGCTTCGCGGTCGCGCGCGCGGTCGGGTTCTGAAGCGTGGTGTCTTGTTCGCTCATCGCCGCTTGCTCTTCCGATCTTCCTTGACGTGGCTCCGGAACGTCCTGGTCGGCGCGAACTCACCGAGCTTGTGCCCGACCATGTTCTCCGAGACGAACACCGGCACGTGCTTGCGGCCGTCGTGGACCGAGAACGTGTGGCCGATGAAATCGGGGATGATGGTCGAACGACGCGACCAGGTCTTGATGACCTGCTTGGTGCCCTTCTCGTTCTGGACGTCCACCTTCTTGAGGAGGTGTTCGTCGACGAACGGGCCCTTCTTGAGGCTGCGTGGCATCTTTAACCTCCTCCTTAACGCTTCTTGCCGCGGCGGCGGACGATGAGCTTGTCGCTCGGACGGTTGGGCTTACGAGTACGGCCTTCGGGCTTACCCCAGGGCGAGACCGGGTGGCGACCACCGGAGGTCTTGCCCTCACCACCACCGTGCGGGTGGTCGACGGGGTTCATGACGACACCACGGACCGTGGGGCGGCGACCCTTCCAGCGCATACGGCCGGCCTTACCCCAGTTGATGTTCGACTGCTCGGCGTTGCCGACCTCGCCGACGGTGGCGCGGCAGCGCACGTCGACGCGGCGGATTTCGCCGGAGGGCATACGCAGGACGGCGTAGGCGCCTTCCTTACCCAGCAGCTGGATGCTCATACCGGCGGCACGAGCCAGTTTGGCGCCACCGCCCGGACGCAGCTCCACCGCGTGGATGGTGGTACCGGTCGGGATCGAGCGCAGCGGCAGGTTGTTGCCGGGCTTGATGTCGGCGCCGGCGCCGGACTCGATCCGCGTGCCCTGGGCGATGCCCTTGGGCGCGATGATGTAGCGCTTCTCGCCGTCCGCGTAGTGCAGCAGGGCGATGTTGGCGGTCCGGTTCGGGTCGTACTCGATGTGAGCGACCTTGGCCGGGATGCCGTCCTTGTCCAACCGGCGGAAGTCGATCAGACGGTAGGCCCGCTTGTGACCGCCACCGCGATGACGGGTGGTGATCCGGCCGTGCGCGTTACGACCACCGGACTTGGTGAGCGGGCGCAGCAGCGACTTCTCGGGAGTGGACCGGGTGATCTCGGCGAAGTCCGAAACGGACGACCCGCGCCTACCCGGCGTAGTCGGCTTGTACTTACGGATTGCCATGAGTTCTTCTCTGCTTTCTGAAGATCCGACCGCTTACGCGACCGGGCCTCCGAAGATCTCGATGGGCTTGCTGTCGGCCGAGATGGTCACGAGCGCGCGCTTGGTGCTCTTGCGCTGGCCGTAACCGAAGCGGGTCCGCTTGCGCTTGCCCTGACGGTTGGCAGTGTTGACGCTGGTGACCGTGACGCCGAAAACCTTCTCGACGGCGATCTTGATCTGCGTCTTGTTCGAGTCCGGGTGCACCAGGAAGGTGTAGGTGCCCTCTTCGATCAGCCCGTAGGACTTCTCGGAGATCACCGGCGCGAGCAGAATGTCGCGGGGGTCGGCGATGGTGGTCACTTGCTTTCCTCCTGTGCAGACTCGGCCGGGCCGTGCACGAACGCGTTGAGCGCCTCGACGCTGAACACGACGTCGTCGCTGAGCAGCACGTCGTAGGTGTTCAGCTGGTCCGGCGCGATCGGGTGCACACCCTGCAGGTTCGCCACGCTCTTCCACGCGGTGACATCTTCGCGGCCCACCACGACCAGCACCTTCTTGCGGTCCGACAGCTCGGCCAGGAAGTTCTTGGCGGCCTTGGTGGACGGCGTCTGGCCGGCGACCAGTTCGCTGATGACGTGGATGCGCTCGTTGCGGGCCCGGTCCGAGAGGGCGCCACGCAGGGCGGCGGCCTTCATCTTCTTGGGCAGACGCTGCGAGTAGTCGCGCGGCTGCGGGCCGTGCACGGTGCCACCGCCGGTGAACTGCGGCGCGCGGGTCGAACCCTGGCGGGCGCGGCCGGTGCCCTTCTGGCGGTACGGCTTCTTACCACCGCCGCGGACCTCGCCGCGGGTCTTGGTGGCGTGCGTGCCCTGGCGAGCCGCGGCCTGCTGGGCCACGACGACCTGGTGCATCAGCGCGATGTTGGCGGTCGCGTCGAAGATCTCCGCGGGGAGCTCGACGGTGCCGTTGGTCTTGCCGCCCGGCTCTTTCACCGGAAGCGTCAGGTTGGTCTTAGTGTCGGTGCTCATGCCCGGGCACCACCCTTCGCAGCGCTCTTGACGATCACGATGCCGCCCTTGCGGCCCGGGATCGCGCCCTTGATCAGCAGCAGGCCGTTCTCGGCGTCCACCTTGTGGACCGAGAGGTTCTGCGTGGTCACGCGGTCGTTACCCATCCGGCCGGCCATCCGCATGCCTTTGAAAACACGGCCAGGCGTCGAACATCCACCGATGGAGCCCGGCCGGCGGTGCACAGCCTGCGCACCGTGGGCGGCGCCCTGCCCCTTGAAGCCGTGACGCTTCATGACACCGGCGTAGCCCTTGCCCTTGCTGGTGCCGGTCACGTCGACGTAGGCACCCTCTTCGAAGACATCGGCCGACAGTTCCTGGCCCACCTCGAACGAGGCGGCGTCGGCGACGCGGATCTCGGCGACGTGGCGACGCGGGGTGACACCGGCCTTGCTGAACTGCCCGGCGACGGGCTTGGTCACCTTGCGCGGGTCGATCGCGCCGAAGGCGAGCTGAACGGCGGAGTAGCCGTCGCGCTCCTCGGTGCGGATCTGGGTCACGACGTTCGGTCCGGCCTTGACGACGGTCACGGGAACGACGCGGTTCTTCTCGTCGAACACCTGAGTCATGCCGAGCTTGGTGCCCAGGATGCCGGCCGCCGGCCTGTTCTTGTTGTCAGTCATATCTGCAATCCCCGTCACTGAATGTTGACGTCGACGCTGGCCGGCAGATCGATGCGCATGAGCGCGTCGACCGTCTTCGGCGTCGGGTCGAGGATGTCGATCAGCCGCTTGTGCGTGCGCATCTCGAAGTGCTCGCGCGAGTCCTTGTACTTGTGCGGCGAGCGGATGACGCAATACACGTTCTTCTCGGTCGGCAACGGCACCGGCCCGACGACGCGGGCACCGGTGCGGGTCACCGTCTCGACGATCTTGCGTGCAGACGCATCGATCGCCTCATGGTCGTAGGCCTTGAGCCTGATGCGGATCTTCTGTCCCGCCACGCTGAGTGTCCTTTTCTCCGCTTACGTTGTGACCCAGGAGCTTTCGCTCCCGAACCACCCTCATTTGCACAGCCCGAACACACGAAGACGCATCAGCCACCAACACGACCGG
Organism: Nocardia sp. 852002-20019_SCH5090214; assembly: GCF_001665865.1. Classification (NCBI taxonomy): domain Bacteria; kingdom Bacillati; phylum Actinomycetota; class Actinomycetes; order Mycobacteriales; family Nocardiaceae; genus Nocardia; species Nocardia sp. 852002-20019_SCH5090214. The sequence continues at coordinate 46,942 of NZ_LZMK01000235.1, forward strand.
GGCGCACCCGATCCATCGCCGCTGTTCATCTGTCATGGTTCTTCCGGTCCACGCGGTCGGGCGTGTCGCCTCTCCGCTCATTCTTCGACCCCGGGCATATTTCACCTGTTGGGTCTCGGAACTTCGTCCCGGACGTACCCGCGCCGGACTCGACGCCGATACTCAGTGGGTCCTGCTCACCTACCGGCGATGGACACACACCACCGCTGCAGGCAACCCGAACAGTATGCCCGAGGCCCCCCACCCACTCCAAATCGGGGGTCGTCCGCCCCCGCGGACGCGCCGCGGCCCTGGTAGGACGGTACCGGACCGCGCGGCGGCGCGTCGAACTTACTCCAGAGTAAGGTGTTGCCATGACCACAGAGACCGCTACCTACCGCGGCTGGAAGAAGCTCCCCGACAACCGCCTCGGACATGCCCTGTTCTCGGTCGGCATGATCGCCCGCGTCCCCTACTTCGGCACCGTCGTGCCGAACGTCGTGCGGCTGGAACCGGGATTGTGCGAGGTCACCGCACCCAAGTGGTTCGGGATCCACAATCACCTGGGCACCTTCCACGCGATCGCGGCCTGCAATCTGGCCGAGGTCGCGATGGGCATGCTGAGCGAGGCCACGGTTCCGACCACCCACCGCTGGATCCCCAAGGCGATGAACGTGCAATACCTGGCCAAGGCGGAATCCGGCCTGCGCGCGGTCGCGAAACTCGACCGGATTCCGGACTTCGCGACCCTCACCGAAGGGACGGAAGTGGTCGTCCCGGTGTCGATCTACGACAAACACGGCGTCGAGGTCGTGCACGCCGACATCACCACCTGGCTGACGCCGAAGTAGCCGATCGGCCCGGCTCAGCAGGGCGGGGGCGGCGGCGCGCCGGCGACCGCGGCCGTGATCTCGGCGATCGCGCGCGGATTCGACAGCAGATCGTTGTGGCTGACCGCCAGCGCCGGGCACCCGTCCTGGATCCAGATATTGCGATTGTCGCCTTGCGGATCGGCCAGCAATGCGGTCTCCGCCGGGGTGATCACCTCGTCGGTGCGGCTCGCGATCGCGGTGTAGCGGATCCCGGGCTCGGTTTCGCCGTGGGCGTTGAGCCGGGTCAATGTCGGCGTGCCCGGAACCTGCTCGGCGCCTGCGGGACCGAAGACCTGGGCCGCGGTCTGCTCGCCGTCCATCCCGATGGCCCCGTAGAACGGGAACATCTTCGGCAGGCCTTCGAAGGTCGAACCCCGGTAGGGCGTGCCGACTGTGACCACGCTGTCCACCACGCCCGGATGGCGGCGCACATACTCCCGAATCTCGGTGCCGCCGGTCGAATGCCCCACCATCTCGACCTTCGGCGCGCCGGTCACCCCGCGCACCATGGCGACGAACGCGGCCAGTTGCACCGCTTGCGAGCCGATATCGGCCACGCCGTAGACGACGTTGCCCTGTACGGCCGCGGCGACCGGGCCCAATCCCGGCCAGCCGGCCTCGGAGACACCGTTCAGTCCGAGCGTCGGCAGCGGTACCCGTCCCACATCGGCGGCGAAGACGCAGTAGCCCTGGCTGCGCAGCGCGGGGGCCAGCGCGCCGAAGCTGCGCTGGGCGTCGGTCGCCGCACCGTGCGCCAGGATCACCGGATAGGGCTTGTCACGGGTCGGGCGACAGGAGAAATCGTTCGCGCCGGCCAGCGGCGGAACGTCCATCGCGAAGGCGTGCGCTCGCGGCGCGCGGCCGGCCGCGACGGCGATCAGCGCGCACAGGAGCACGGAGATCGTGGCGAACCGCACCGCACTCATGGCAGCCCAGGGTAGCGGAAGGATTGCTCGCCGCCGTCCGGCCACACCTGGGCGCCCGGTGACGAATCAACGCCCTCAGCAGGGCGGGGGCGGCGTGCCCGCGACGGCGGCGGTGATTTCGGCGAGCGCGCGCGGATCCGACAGCATCGCGTCGTGGGCGACGACGAGGGTGGGGCATCCGTCCTGCAGCCAGATGTTTCGGTTGCCGCCCTGCGGATCGCTCAACAGGGCCGTCTCCGGAGGGGTGATGACCGTATCGTCGCGGCTGGCGATGGCGGTGTAGCGGATTCCCGGATGGGTCTCACCGTCGGCGTTCAACCGGTTCAGGGTCGGCGTTCCCGGCGCCTGTTCGGCTCCGGCGGGTCCGAAGACCTGCGCCGCAACCGCCGGCCCGTCCATACCGAGCGCGCCGTAGAAGGGGAACATCACCGGCAGGCCGGCGAAGGTCGATCCGCGATAGGGCGTGCCGACGGTGACCACGCTCGCCACCTGCTCGGGGCGGTGGCGCACGAATTCACGAATATCCGTGCCGCCGGTGGAATGGCCGACCATGACAACCTTCGCCGCTCCGGTCGCATCCAGGACCCGTGCGACGAAGGCACCCAATTCCGTTGCCTGCGTGGCGATATCGGCCACGCCGTAGATGCCGTTGCCCTCCACTGCCGCGGCCGCCGGACCCAATCCCGCCCATTTCGGATCGGGCACACCGTTCGCGCCCAGATTCGACAACGGCAGTCGTCCCACATCGGCAGCGAAAACACAGAAGCCGAGCCGGTGCAATTGCGGTGCGAGTACGGCGAAGCTGCGCCCGGCGTCGGTGGCTGCGCCGTGGGCCAGAATCACCGGATAGGGCTTGTCCGCGGTGGTCCGGCAGCCGAAATCGTTGGCGCCCGGCAAATACGGCACTTCGGCCGGGAAGGCCGCGGCCTGGGGCGCACGGGCGCCGGCCCAGGCGATCAACGCCCCCAGGACCAGCGCGAGTATCGCGCGCGCAGTGGGATTGCGATCGCCGCGCATCGGTTACAGTCCCAGGCCCGAGGCCAGCACCGGCCACGATTTCTTCAGGTCGTCCTGCCAGTAACCCCAGGAGTGCGTGCCGGTCGGCCGGAAGTCATAGGTGGCGGGGATGTTCAGCGAGTCCAGCCGTGCCTGCATGTTGTGGGCGCAGTAGTTCGTCGCCGATTCGATGATGCCGCCGAGCACGAGCTGATTGGCGTAACCCCATTCCCCGGGCAGCGAGTATTCGCCGTTCAAGGTGTCGTAGGGCCCGGGCAGTCCGCTGCCGTTCGCGATGTAGATGGCCTTGCCGCGCAGGCCCTCCGCGTGCACGTAGGGATCGTTGCCGACCCAGTCCGGATCGCCGGGCGGACCCCACATGTTCTCGGCATTGCCCCATCCCCACGTCTCGACCGTGAGCCGGACGAATTCCTGTCCGACCGGATCGGAGGTCTGCGCGCATCCGCTGTAGGAGCCGACCGCGGAGAACAGGTCCCCGGCGGTCGCTGCGAGCGCCAAGGTCGTGGTGGCCGACATCGAATAGCCGGCAATTCCGTTGCGGCCGTTGGCATCCAGATACGTGTTCAGAAGCGGCGGCAGTTCCTGCGTCAGGAAGGTGCGCCACTTGTTGCGACCCAGGTGCGGATCGTCACGCTGCCAGTCGGCGTAATAGCTGAACATGCCACCGATCGGCGTCACCACGTTGACGTTCTTGTCGGCGAGGAATTTCAGCGCATCGGTTTTCGTCGCCCAGGTCGAGCCGTCGAGACCGCCGCCGGCGCCGAGCAACAGATACAGCACCGGACGCGGGGCGCTCGTATCGGCGGCCCGCTGCACCTGCACTTCGATGTCCTGCCCCATCGCCGCGGAGTGCACGAACAACGACTGATGGCGCGGATCGTCGGTGCGGACCCGGACGATCGCCGAGTCCGAGCCGGTCGGACCGGGCGCCGGCGCGGGATCGGCCGCACCGTTCCCCTGGCACATCAGCAGGGCGGCGGCGGCCACCACCGCCGTACTCATCATCCGCGGCATGGATCTGTGCCGCGGAGTCCGCCCCGTGTCTCGAAACCTTCGCATATCGTTCTCCCTGGCCACCAGCAATCGGCGAGCACCCCCCGACGGCGCCCGTGGTCTCAGGTTATGAACTGCCCCAATGCATTTCACGACGCGAATTGCTACGCCACGAGTTTTCGGGGCGTAACATCTACGGCCCCCGCGGCGATGCGGGGCCGGGCTGGGAGAATGCGGCCATGAGTGCGCAGCATGTCCGTCGAGCCGATCTGTGCGTGGTCGGGCTCGGGCCGACCGGCCGTGCCGTCGCGCACCGCGCGATGCGGGCGGGGCTCGACGTGGTGGCGGTGGACCCGCGGCCCGAGCGGCTGTGGCCGCCGACCTTCTCCTGCTGGGTCGACGAACTTCCCGCGTGGCTGCCACACAGCGCGATCGCCCAGCGCATCGAGGCGCCCACCGTCTGGACGCAGACGCCGCATCGAATCGAAAGGCCGTACTGCGTACTCTCCAAGCCCGGGCTACGCGATGCGCTACCTCTAGACGATGCCACCGTGCTGGCCGGTCGCGCTACCTCTGTCGACGCTCATCGCGTCGACCTGCAGGACGGCAGCACGATCACGGCCGCCACGGTGGTGGACACCCGCGGGCTCGCCTCGCCGGGGGCGCGGCGCACCGCCAGCGCGCACGGCATCTTCGTCGACGCCGAACGAGCGGCGCCGATGGTCGGCGACGGCGAAGGGCTGCTGCTGGATTGGCGCGTCGAGAACGGCGCGGGTCCGGACGAGCCGCCCTCGTTCCTGTACGCCGTCCCGCTCGGCGACGGCACGGTGATCTTCGAGGAGACCAGTCTCGGCCTGCGCGGCGGCATGCCGCAGCACGAACTGCGCCGGCGCACCCTGCATCGGCTCGCCGCGCACGGCATCCGGCTGCGCGGTGACGAGCCGTCCGAGGCCGCGCACTATCCGCTGGATCAGCCACCGCCGCCGATGCGTGGTTCGGCGCGCGGAAACGACCCGGTTCCGTTCGGCTCCCGCGGCGGAATGATGCATCCGTGCACGGGCTACAGCGTCGCCGATTCGTTCGCCCTGGTCGACTCGCTGGTCGATGCGGTGCGCACGGGTTCCGATCCGGTCGCGGCGCTGTGGCCGTGGCAGGCCCGGCTGGTGTACTGGATGCGGATGCGCGGCCTCTATGGCTTGGGGCGGTTGACCACCGCGCAGTCGATCTCGATGTTCGAGGCCTTCTTCACCGCCTCCCCGCGCCAGCAGCGGGCGCTGCTGTCTGCGCACGACGACTACGCGGCACTGGGCGCGGTGCTGTTCATGACGGTGTCGCGGACCTGGCCGTTCCGCTGGCGATACGACCTGGTCGGCTGGGCGAACCGCAACCGCTGGGTGGGCTACGACTATCCGGCGGCGACGTCGGACCGGACGCTCGACGCGGCGCTTCCGGAGGACGGGAGCGTGGGCGGCTAGCCACCCCGGCAGCGACGCCATCGAACACGCTCCGTGACCGAGTAGGTGGCCGCCTCCGCCCGAACATCTCCCCCACCGGCTACTTCAGCCACCGAGAGATGCTGTGGCGCAGCACTCTCCGCGGCCGCTGGTTCGGCTCGAGCGTCCTAGTGCGCGAATACCGCTTTGCGCTTGCCCAGCATCGCCGCGGCACCCTCGGCGAAATCGGGTCCGCGCAGCAACTCGGCCTGCCCGGCCTTCTCGGCGGCGAGCGCCTCGTCCAGCGAGGCCAGCGCGGCGCGGTTGAGGGTGCGCTTGGTGAGTTCGAGGGCGCGGCGCGGGCCGTGGGCGAGTTTCGCCGCCACCGCTTCGACCTTCGCATCGAGTTCGTCGACGGGCAGGACCCCGGCCAGCAGCCCGCGCCGGTACGCCTCGGTGACCGGCAGCCGCTCCCCGAGCAGCGCCAGCTCCGCCGCCAGCGCCCGCCCGGATGCCGCGGCCACCAGCGCGGCGGCGCCACCGTCGGGCATCAGGCCGATGTTGATGAAGGCCTGCAGTAGATAGGCCTCCTCGCTCGCATAGGTGAAATCGGCGGAAAGCGCCAGCGCCACACCGATTCCCGCGGCGGCGCCACGCACCCGCGCGATGACCGGCACCGGCGCGTCGATGATCGAGCGGACCATGCGGTTCGCGCCGTCCATGGTCATCTCCGGTGTGATGCCCCGCTCCTTCTCGGCGGCCGCCGCGGCCAGATCGGCGCCGGTGCAGAAGTCGCCGCCCGCCCCGGTCAGCACGATCACGCGGATCGACGAATCCTGCGCCACGTTGCTCAGCGTGTCACCGAGAGCGATCATCGCGTCGTAGCTGAGAGCGTTCTTGCGACCGGGATTGTCGATGGTCACCCGCAAAACGCGATCGTCCCGCACGATGGTGAGGCCGGGGGTGTGGTCGTGATCGCTCATGGTTACTCCCAGGTGGGCCGCCGCCGACGGCGACGAGACGAGAATGATGGTTAACTTTGCGAATTGTGGTTAACTTATGTTGACTTGTCCGGCGCTGTCAACCAGTCGGCGCCGTCGACGAGCCGAAACGCAGAAGGAGAGGTGTATGGTCGCGGATCGCAGCGAGGCCGGGCTCGCATCCGCGCGACCGGGTACCACCACGACGCCCCGGCGTCGGCCGAAGAATCGCAAGGCACAGATCGTGCGGGTCGCCGCCCGCGCCTTCAGTGAACGTGGCTATCACCCGGTGGGCGTCGACGAGATCGCCGCCGAGGTGGGCATCTCGGGACCGGCGCTGTACCGCCACTTCGCCAACAAGTACGCACTGCTGGTGGCCGCCGCCGAGGCCGGCGCCCAGCAACTGCTCGACGCCGCCAAGGCCGCCGACGAACCCGGGCTCGATCCGAAATCGCGCCTCACCGCGCTGATCCGCGCGCTGGCCGAGCACACCATCGATGTCCGCCGCGAGGGCGGGTTGTACCGCTGGGAGCGCCGCTACCTCGAGCGGGAGGACCGCGCCCGCATCCGGGTGATCTACGACGAACTGCAGGATCTGATCGAATCCGCGGTCGCCGCACTGCGACCGGATGCGCCGCCCGCCGATGTCGAACTGCTGGCGACCGGCATGCTGGGCGTGATCGGCAGTATCACCGCCCATCGCACCGCCCTGTCCAACGCGCGGCTCACCGATCTGATCCTCGATATGTGCTGGTCGCTCCTGCACACCGAACTGCCGCCGCTGCCGGATCCGGCGGCCACCGGGGCGCCGGTGCGCGGATTGCCGCTGAGTTCCAAACGCGAACAGCTGCTCACCGAGGCGATCCGCATCTTCGGCCGCCAGGGCTATCACGAGGCCAGTATCGAGGAGATCGGCGCCGCGGTCGGGATCAACGCGTCCAGCGTCTACCGCTATTTCGCGAGTAAATCCGATCTGCTGGCCGCCGCGTTCCACCGCACCGGCGAACGCGTCGCGATCGCGAATTCCGAGGCGCTGGCGGAGGCGACCAGCCGCTCCGACGCCGCGCTGCGCATCGCCGCCCGGTTCGCGCGGCTGACCTTCTCGACGCCGGAGATCCTGCCGGTCTACTTCGCCGAATTCTCGAATCTGCCCGCGGCCGAACAGCAGAAACTGCGTTCGGTGCAGCGTCAGAACGTGCTCGAGTGGGCGCATCTGCTCGACGACGACCCGGCCGAGGCGCGCTGCCGCGTCCATGCCGCCATCGCCCAGGTGGTCGATGTCGGGCGGCGGGTGCGCTTCGAGAATCGGCCGGAACATGTCGCCCGGGTGTGCGCGCTGATGGAAGCGGTTCTGCTGGGCTGGAATTCGCCGCCCGAGACGGCGCAGGGCGAACAGGTCCAGGCGTAGCCGCTCCGGGCCTAGCGATCCAGGCGGGGCGGCCGCGGCTAGAAGCGGCTGTGACGAATCCGGAAGATCGCCCGGGTCAGCCGCAGATGGCGCGGGTGCCGGTCGAAACTCGACAGATCCACCGGCGCCCGATAGCGCTTCTCCGCGATCGCCAGCGTCCGGCTGAATTCGCGCAACCCGGCCTCGCCGTGCGTATGTCCCTGCCCGTACTCGCCGACACCGCCGAAGGGCAGGGCCGGATTGGCGGCGTAGGCCATGGTCGAATTCACCGTCACCACACCGGTTCTGATGCGTTCGGCGAAGTCGGCGACGCCCCGCACGTCGCGGGTGAACACCGAGACCGCCAGTCCTTGATCGGCGGCGTTGATGCGGTCGATGGCCTCGTCGATATTCGCCACCCGATTCACGATCAGCACCGGCCCGACCGCCTCCGCGGTGATCGCCTGGCTGTCCTCGGGCACGTCGGTGAGCACGATCGGCTCGATATACGGTTCGCGAATCGATTCCAGACCGCCCACCACGGCCCGGCCACCGCGCGCGATCGCGTCCTTGACCTGACGGCGGACCACGTCGACCTGGGCATCCATGATCATCGGCCCGTAGGAGGCCTTGCGGTCGCCGCCGGGACGCAGCGAACGCGCCCGGGCGACGACCCGTTCCAGGAACGGTTCGTAGACCGAGTCCGCGACGTAGGCCCGCTGGATACCGGCCGGGCTCTGCCCCGCGTTGGACATGGCACCGAACACCGCCGCCTCGGCCGCGGTGTCGAGTTTGGCGTCGACGTGCACGATCATCGTGCCCTTGCCGGCCTTCTCGACCACGACGGGCGTCAGGGTGGGTGCGCACAGTTCGATCACCTCGCGCGCACCGGCCTCCGAGCCGGCGTAGGCGATCTTGTCGACCCGAGCGCGGCACAGTTCGGCACTGGTGGCGCTGGTTCCCGTGATCGCCTGCAGGACGGGTTTGTCCGGCGCCAGTGCCGCCCAGCTGTCGGCCAGCCACACGCCGACACCCGGGGTGAGCTCACTGGGTTTGAACACCACCGCGTTGCCGGCGGCCATCGCATAGGCGATCGAGCCCATCGGCGTGAAGACCGGATTGTTCGGGGAGCCGAGCACCCCGACCACGCCCAGCGGCAGATAGCCCACCGACGCGCGCTGATTGCGGGTGAGCCAGGTCGAGGCGAGTTTGCTTCGCCCCAAAAGCTTTTCGGCATTGCGCGCGGCCCAGTTCAGATGTTCCACGGCGAGCATGATCTCGATCGCGGCATCGACGCGCGGCTTACCCGACTCGGTGCAGATCAATTCGGCCAGCTCGCCGGCATTGCGGGCGATACTGCGCTTCCATTCCAGCAGCCAGCGCTTGCGCCCGGCGAATCCGATTGCCGCCCACCAGGTCTCGGCCGACCGGGCGGCGCGCACGACGTCGGTGACCGCGGCCGCGTCCAGGATCGGATATTCCCCGATGAGCTCGCCGGTGCGTGGATCGTGGGACTTCAGCATCTCGGCCATTGGCCACCCTCTCGCCGGCGGAGACCTCGGCAGTCGTTCGACGTGCGCACCAGCAGCGGGCGGGCGACGATGCCGCAGGAGGGTGCGGACGAATCGGATACCGCTCCCCTGATCGTCAGACTATGGTGCCCTCCGGGCGGGCGACAACAACCGCGAACATCCTACGAACCACCCGGTCCGCGTCCGGACCAGCGACAATGGTGATCGGTGCCGGTTGGACACCGGAAGTGTGACCAACGCCACAGATTACGGGCGCTGCCGCATTTCGACTTCACCACGTTTCAGATCGCGGTAGAACCTACCGCGATGGAAAAATTCGGGACCGCGAGCGGCATCCCGAGCTCGCGGCACCGACAGCCGCGCAGCCGGACGAAGTAACATCGCGCCCGGTGGAAGGTATCCATCAACCGGGACAAAGATCAGCGTTCCGGACAATCCGGTCGCGCCCCGGCCGATAGTGGAGAGTTGATGCCGAGTTTGGACAACGCAGGATCACACACACCGCGTGAGGATTCGGGCGCTACCGACGCGGCAGCGTCTCGGACAGGTACCGACGCGGCAGCGTCCCACGCCGACAGCGGCGCGGCAGCGTCCCGGGCAGGTAGCGGCGCGGCAGCAACGCGGGCCGGTTCCGACGCCACCGGCGGTGCCGATACCGCGGTGCGCGTATCGGGTGCCGATCCGGCCGTCGTGGTCGACGATGTGCGCAAATCCTTCGGCGAGGTGCACGCCCTGCAGGGCATCAGCTTCACCGCCGCCCGCGCCTCGGTGCTGGGCATCCTCGGACCCAACGGCGCCGGCAAGACCACCACGGTCAAGATCCTGTCCACCCTGCTGCGACCGGATTCGGGCAGCGCCTCGGTGGCCGGGCACGACGTGGTCGCCGATGCGGCCGGGGTGCGGCGTTCGATCATGATGACCGGGCAGTACGCGGCGCTGGACGAGAATCTCTCCGGCCGCGAGAACCTCGAACTGTTCGGCCGGCTGATGGGTCTGCCCAAGAAGGACGCCCGCCGCCGCGCCGACACCCTGCTCGAGGAGTTCGACCTGGTCGGCGCCGGTAAGCGCGCGGTCCGGCACTACTCCGGCGGTATGCGCCGCCGCGTCGACATCGCCTGCGGGCTCGTGGTGCGCCCGGAGGTGGTCTTCCTCGACGAGCCGACCACCGGCCTCGATCCACGCAGCCGCCAGGGCGTCTGGGATCTGGTCAACGCGCTCAAGGAGCAGGGCATCACGGTGCTGCTGACCACGCAGTATCTCGAAGAGGCCGACGTCCTCAGCGACAACATCATCGTCATCGACAAGGGCACGGTGATCGCCGAGGGCACCGCCGACGAACTCAAGGAGAAGACCGGCGGCAGCTACTGCGAGGTGGTCCCGCTGGATCCGACGCAGCTGCGCAAGGCGGTGACCGCCCTCGGGGAGCTGGTACCCGAGGCCCTGCGGCACGAATTCGCCGGCGACCGGATCTCCATTCCGGCCCCCGACGGGGCGAGCACCCTCGCCGAGGCGGTACGCCGCCTCGACGCCGCGGGCCTCGAACTGGCCGATATCGCGCTGCGGCGGCCCTCGCTCGACGACGTGTTCCTGTCCATCACCGGTCATTCCGGCGGACATCAATGAGCGCGCCGGTGGCCGCCGAGGCCCGCCTCTTCGCGCAGATGCCCGAGGCGCGGATCTCCAGCTTCGCCCAGTGGCGGGCGCTGACCGGGCGGATCGTGCGCACGATGGCGACCAAGGGTGAACTGGTCGTCGCGGTGATCACGCCGCTGGTGTTCACCCTCGGGTTCTATCTGCCGCTGCGGTATGTGATGCAGTTCCGCGGCATCGACTACGCGCAGTTCGTGATGCCGATCATCGTGCTGCAGACCATGTCGTTCACCATGATGTCGAATGCGCAGATCGCGGCCTTCGAATCGATGACCGGTCTGCACACCCGCATGCAGACCATGCCGATCGGGCCGATGGTTCCGCTGGTCTCCCGCATCTGCGCGGGCCTGGTGCGTTCGGTGACCTCACTGATCGCGGCCTTGATCTTCGGATACATGATCGGTTTCCGGTTCACCGCCGGACTCGGACAGGCCGTGCTGTTCTGCGCGTTCTCGCTGGCCGTCGGGACCGTGCTGGCGATCGGCGCGGACGCGCTGGGCAGTTTCACCAAGAGTCCGGAGGCGCTGAGTCAGGCGCTGACGCTGCCGACGCTGATTCTCGGCATGCTCTCGTGCGGCTTCGTGCCGGAATCCGGATTCCCGGCGTGGATTCGTCCGTTCGCCCGCAATCAGCCGGTCTCCCAGTTCTCCTTCGCCCTGCGGGATATGGCCGCGGGCGGCGTGAGCTGGCATGTGCTGTGGGTGCCGCTGGTGTGGTTGATCAGTCTGACGGCGGCCTTCGTTCCGCTGGCGGTGTGGGCGAGTGTGAGGCGATCGTGAGCAGTCTGACCATCGATGCCACCGAGGCGTCTCCGGAAACTCTCGGCTGGAAGACGCCGCTGCCGAGGGTCGCGGCTCGATCGGAGCGGTCGGTCACGACCTGGGCACGGCACAGCCTGATCCAGTGCAAACGGTTGCTGATGGTGTGGGCGCGCGACCCCGCGACCACCATTCAGACGCTGATCTACCCGGCCCTGACCCTGCTGATGTTCCGGATCGTGCTCGGCGATTCGATCACCGCGGCCACCGGCATGCCCAGCGTCTACGGCACGGTCCCCCTGATCACCCTGGTGGCGGCGATGTCCGGAGCGGTGGTCAGCGCGCTGGGCTTCAAGACCGAGAAGTACACCGGCCTGCTGGGCCGCTTCTGGACGATGCCGATCCACCGGGCCGCGGGACTCACCGGGCGACTGCTCGCCGAGGCGCTGCGCGTCCTGGTGACCACGCTGTTCGTGATCGCGGTCGGCGTCTGCATCGGCTTCCGCTTCTGGAACGGTCCGCTGGCCTCCCTGGCCATGATCGGCATCCCGGTGCTGTTCGGCGTGGGCTTCGCGGTGATGGTCACCGCCCTGGCCACCGTCTCCGAGGGCGTGATGCTGGTCAACATCGTCAGCATCATCAACACCCTGCTGATGTTCTTCAACTCCGGCTTCGTCCCGGTCTTCGCCTACCCCACGTGGTTGCAGAAGGTCGTCGAGAACCAGCCCATGAGCACCGCCATCGACGCGATGCGCGGACTCTGCTGGGACGGCCCCGTCGCCGAACCCCTGTGGAAGACCGTCGCCTGGGTGCTCGGCATGATCGTGGTCTTCGGCTACCCGGCCGTGCGAGGCTACCGCCGCGCCGCAGAGACGGGCGCCTGATCCGACCGGGTCAAAACGTCTACTCATTTGACTTGTAATTGTCCAATGAGTAGACAACACTGGTGATCAGCGAACAGCCGACCCGGACGATCCTCCAGGAGCTCATCCGTTCGGGATGGAGCCGTAAGCGCCAGGGCAAGGGCAGTCACAGTCTGTGGCAGTGTCCGACCGGGCAACATTCGGTGACTGTTCCGGATGGGCATACGACGATCCGAGCCGGCGTGGTGCGGAGCATCCGGGAAGCGGTCGACGGCTGCAGTTGCTGAGAGGAGACGGCGATGAAATACGAGGCACACGTGACCGGACGCGAGGGCCGGTGGTGGGCGGTGACCATTCCCGCGCTCGGCGAGGACGCACAGACCCAGGCACGCAGGCTCGACGACGTCGCGGACGAGGCGCGAGACTATGTCACCGTGGCCCTCGATGTGGCCCCTTCGACCATCGACATCGAGGTAGTGATCGATGACCTCGGTGGCGTCCGCAACATCAACGAACGCGCCGCCCGGATCCGCGCCGGGCGTGCCGAAATCGAGCGCATCGAGCGCGAGAATCAGGCTGAGGCCCAGGCGTTGGCCGTCGAACTCGCCGCGCAGGGGATTTCCTTGCGAGACATCGCAAGTCTCACCGGGTACACCTTCCAGCGAATCGGGCAGATGACGGCATCCAAGACTCGTGAGCAGGCGCAGGCGAGCTGAGCCCCGTCGCTGCGGCCGGATAGCGGCTTCCTCAGGCCGGGCGGGCGCAGCCGCGTAGTTCGCCGATGTAGGTGGTCATGGCGTCGCGGTTGCGGGTGAGCAGGTCGATGCGCTGGGTCAGGCGGTCGCGCTGATGTTCGAGGGTCGCGATGATTTCCGGTGTGGCGTCGGCGAAATGAATGTCGCGCGGATCGTCCAGGCAGGGCAGGATCTGCTTGATGATCCGCGTGGGCAGGCCCGCGTCCAATAGTCCGCGGATGTGCAGGATCTGATCGACCAGGCGCTCGTCGTAGTCGCGATAGCCGTTATCGCAGCGGCGCACCCGGATCAGTCCCTGCTCCTCGTAGTAGCGCAGCAGCCGCCGGGAGGTATCGGTCCGCTCCGCCAACTCACCGATTCGCATATGCTCTACCTCACAACGACTTTCGGTTGACCTTCACATCTATGTCAAGGTCCGACGATACCGGCATGAGCACGGACATCACACTGTACGACTACTCCCCGATCACCGAGCGCGAGCCGATCCACTGGCCCGACGGTAAGCGAGTCGCGTTCTACGTCGGCCTCAATATCGAACATTTCTACGTCGACCTGCCGGGTACCGCGACCTACGAGGGCACCACCGCACTGACGCCGGACGCGCTGAACTACGGCTGGCGCGACTACGGGCCGCGGGTGGGCATCTGGCGCCAGATCCAGCTGCTCGACAAATACGGGATCCGCGCCAGCGCACTGCTGAATTCCGATGTGGGCGAACGGTATCCGCAGATCATCGCGGCCGGGAAGGAACGCGGCTGGGATTGGCTCGCGCACGGCAGCAGCAACAGCCACCTGCACACCGGACTGTCGCTGGAGGAGGAGCGCCGCGTTCTGACCGACATCGTCTCGACGATCGAGAAGACCACCGGCCGCCGGCCGCGGGGCTGGATGGGTCCCGGGCTCACCGAAACCTTCCACACGCCCGGGCTCCTGGCCGAACTGGGGCTGGAATACGTCCTCGACTGGACCAACGACGATCAGCCCTATCGGCTGAATGTGCCGGGGATGCTGAGCGTTCCGTATTCGGTGGAACTGAACGACATCGGCATCTTCGTCAGCAAGGGGCTCACCGGCCCCGATTTCGTCCGCATGGTCCGCGACCAACTCGACCAGCTCTACGCCGACTCCGCCGACAGCGGCCGGGTGCTGGCGCTGGCCCTGCACCCGTTCGTCACCGGTCAGGCGTTCCGGCACCGCTATCTGGACGAGACGCTCGAGTACGTGGTGAACCATCCGGGCGTGTGGGTGACCACCAGCGACGAGATCGCCGCGCACTATCGGCGGACGACGGCCGCTAGCGACCGGCCACGGTGAGATAGATCAGCAGCAGGTTCAGCGCGCTGATCACGGCGGCGATCAGCCACGCGGCCACGGTGGTCGCCCGTCGATTGGCGTCCGCGCCCATCAGGCTGCGATCACCGGTGAACCGCACCAGCGGGATCAGCGCGAACGGGATGCCGAAGGACAGCACCACCTGCGAGACGATCAGCGCGCGGGTCGGGTCCACGCCGGCGGCGAGGATGAGCAGAGCGGGAATCAGGGTGACCACGCGGCGCAACAGCAGCGGCACCTTGCGGCGCAGCAGCCCGTCCATGATCATCGCGCCGGCGTAGGCGCCCACCGAGGTGGAGGCCAGCCCGGAGGCCAGCAGTGCCACGGCAAGCAGCAGCGCGGCCCAGGGGCCGAGAACCTCCCGGACCGCGGCGTGGGCGGATTCGATCGAGTCGACATCGCGGCCGCCGAGCGTGGCGGCGGCCATCAGCAGCATCGCGAGATTGACCGCGCCGGCGATGATCATGGCCAGGCCGACATCCATCCGGGTCGCGCGCAGCAGGCGACTGCGGCGCGGGCCCGGCTCGGTGCGGCCGTGCCGGTCGCGGGTCAGGCCGGAGTGCAGATAGATGGCGTGCGGCATGACCGTGGCGCCGATCATGGCGGCCGCGAGCAGGACGCTCTGCGCCCCGTCGAAACGCGGCACCAGCCCGCCGGCCACCCCGGCGGGCGAGGGCGGCGAGATCACCACACCGGCCAGGAACCCGATCGCGATCACCGCCAGCAGGCCGATGATCACGCGCTCGAACGGCTGTTGCCCGCGGCGGTTCTGCACGGCCAGCAGGGCCATCGACACCACGCCGGTGATCACGCCGCCGAGCAGCAGCGGCAGGCCGAACAGCAGGTTCAAGGCGATCGCGCCACCGACGACTTCGGCGAGATCGGTTGCCATCGCGGTCAATTCGGCCTGACCCCAATAGGCCAGCCGGACCGGGCGCCCGGCTCGTTCGCGCACGATCTGCGGTAGCGAGCGGCCGGTCACCACCCCCAGTTTCGCCGACAGGTACTGCACCAGCGCGGCCATCACATTCGCCATGACGACCACCCACACCAGCAGGTAGCCGTACTGCGCGCCGGCGCTGATATTGGAGGCCACATTCCCGGGATCGACATAGGCGATCGCCGCCACGAAAGCCGGGCCCAGCAGCACCACGAGCGAACGCAGCCGATTCCGGCGCGTGGGCCCGACCTCGACGGTGATCGCATTCATGAAAAATAGTTTACGGCGAACCGAACTTATTAGTGAGACAGCCCCCGGAAAATGGCGAATCCGCCCCGATCGCGACGGCGATCGAGGCGGATTCGGTGGTTCGTTCGGGGCAGTCAGATGCCCAGACCGCGGGCCAGCACCGGCCACGAGTCGAGGAAGTCGTCGTGCCAGTAGCCCCACGAGTGGGTGCCGGAGTTACGGAAGTTGTAGGTCGCCGGAATGTTCAGCGAGTCCAGCTTCGTCTGCAGGTTGTGGCTGCAGTAGTTGGTCGCGGCCTCGATCACGCCGCCGATGACGAGCTGGTTGCCCAGACCGTAGGCGCCGGGCAGGGCGTAGGGGCCGTTGAGGGTGTCCCACTGGCCGGGCAGGCCGTTACCCGAGGAGATGTACAGGTTCGCGCCGCGCAGCTGATCGGCGTGCAGCAGCGGGTCGTTGTCCTGCCAGGCCGGGTTGTCGTCGTCGCCGTACATGTTGCGCACGTCGCCGCCGCCCCAGGTGTTGACGGTGAGCTTCACCGCTTCGCGGCCGACGTCGGTGCTGCTCTCCGCGCAGCCGGAGTAGGCGGCCACCGACTTGTACAGACCCGGCTTGGCGATCGCCAGGTTCAGCACCGAGGTGCCCGAAGTCGACAGGCCCGCAATGGCATTGACGCCGTTGGTGCCCAGCGCGCCGTCGATCAGCGGAGGCAGCTCCTCGGTGAAGAAGGTCTTCCACTTGTTGCGGCCCAGGTTCGGGTCGTCCTTCAGCCAGTCGGTGTAGTAGCTCCACTTACCGCCGATGGGCTGCACGACGTTGACGTTCTTGTCGGACAGGAAGCCGTTGACGATGTCGGTCTTCTTCTGCCACGACGCGTCGTCCTCGCCGCCGCCCGCGCCGTTGAGCAGATACAGGGTCGGGCGCGGCACCGACGCGTCGGCGGGGCGCTGCACATCGACCGGGAAGGTGCGGTTCATCGCCGCCGAGTGGACGTACAGCCGGATGCTGCGGTCGTCCTTGTAGGTGGCCTTCTCGATACGCGATCCGTCGGGCGACTGCGGGTCGGCCAACAGGGACTTCGAGGCGATGACCGGATCGTCCGCCGAGGCGGACGTTGCGCCGACTCCGGCCACGACGCCTGTGAGGACCCCGGTGGCCGCGAGCACGGCAGCAGCTCTCAGGCCACTACGCCGGAAGTGTCGACGAATCAATGTTCACACCTTCGCTATCTGCTCGAATTCGGTTTCAGCTCTTCCGTGGGGCGCCCGGCGAGGCGCCACCCCGGACGGTCGAGAACTCGCCCGACCCTACGGCCTATCTAGTCGTCTGACCAGACCGGTCCGTTACGTATGCGCCGCCCCATCATGCCGGAGACGACCCGTCCGGGCGAGGACCGCCCCCGCGCGCCAGTACCTGTGCCAGCACCGGACCGAGTTCGGCCAGCGCCGGCGGCGAGGTCATCTGGTCGTGCGAGACGCCGACCGGGTGATCGGCGATCTCGCCCTCGACATAGGGCCGCCAGTTCTGCGCCGCCGTTTCGTGGCCGGCCGCGCTGAAATAGTCCAGGCGGCCACGATATACGTCCGGCCGATGTTCGGCGATCAACTCCGCCGAGCGCACCGCGCTGCGGTAGATACGGCGTACCCGGTCCGGCGTCAGCACGGCCATATCCGGCGGGATGGTGGCGTGCAGGGCGGCCACCGCCTCCTCGCTGAGGTCGTGGATGTCGCCGTTGCCGACCAGGGCCTCCGCGCCGATCCCGATCTCCGCCAGGGCTTCTCGGATCGCGGTCCGGAAATCGGCGACGTCGATCTCGGCGTGGCTGTCGAGCATGCTCACCGAGCCGACCCGCTCGCCCGCCGCCTGCAGGGTGGTCGCGACGGCATGGGCCAGCACACCGCCCAGCGACCAGCCGAGCAGGTGGTACGGGCCGTGCGGCTGCACCGCGCGAATCTCGGCAACATAGCGATCGGCCATCTCCTGCAACGATTCCGGCAGGTAATCGTCCTCCGACAGCGCCGGCGACTGCACACCCAGAATCGGCCGGTCCGCGACATACCGGGTCAGACCCGCGTAGCACCAGGACAATCCGTACATCGGGTGGATGCAGAACAGTGTGTCGCCCTCGCCCTGCGCGCGGATCGGCAGCAGCACACCCAGTGCCGCATCCGATTCCAGGTCGTAGTCGTGCTCGTCGCTCATCGCCGCGACGATGCGCTGCGCGAGTGCGGCGACGGTGGATCCGAGGAAGAACCACTGCACCCGGACCTCGACACCGGTGAGCGCGCGCAAGCGGCTCACCGCACGGGTCGCGACCAAGGAATTGCCGCCCAGATCGAAGAAGTCGTCATCCAGGCCGACCCGGTCGGCGCCCAGCACCTCGGCGAAGACGGAGGCGATCGCCTCCTCCAGCGATGTCGACGGCGCCCGGTAGGGGCGTCCGGAGAACTGCGGCACCGGTAGCGCCTTGCGATCGAGTTTGCCGCTGGCGTTGAGCGGCAGCGCGTCGAGTACCACCACGGCCGCCGGAATCATATACGCGGGCAATGATTCCCGCGCGTAGGCCAGCAACTCGGCCTCGTCGATCGCGCCCGCGTCGGGCACCACGTAGGCGACCAGGCGGTCACCCGACGAGCTGCGCACCAGCGACACCACGGCGTGGCGCACCGGCGCGAAGCCGGCCAGCACCGCCTCGATCTCCCCGAGCTCGATGCGCTGACCACGCAGCTTGATCTGGAAATCGCTGCGGCCCAGGTATTCCAGTGCCGCGCCGGCGCCGGTTTCGCGCCAGCGCACGATATCGCCGGTGCGGTAGAGCCGCTGCCCGCCCTCGTGGGCGACGAACCGTTCGGCGGTCAGCGCCGGTGCGCCGAGATATCCGCGGGCCAGCTGCACACCGGCCACGTAGAGCTCACCGGGCGAGCCCGGCGGCACCGGCCGCAGCTGCCGGTCCAGCACGTACACCCGGGTGTTGGCGACCGGTGTGCCGATCGGGACCGCGACGCCGTCGCTGTCGCCGGCGGGCCAGGCCGTGACCACGGTGGCCTCGGCCGGGCCGTACCAGTTCACCAGCTCCGTGTCCGCGAGCGTGGCGCGGAATCGCTGCGCGGTCTCCCCCGACAGCGCCTCACCGGCGGCGAACACCCGTCGCAGCGACGGATAACCGCGCGTCACCGCCGCATTCGCGGCCGGGTCCAGGAACGTGTCCAGCATCGAGGGCACGAAGTGCACGGTGCTGACCGAGCGCTGTTCGATCACCTGCGACAGATACGCCGGATCGCGGTGGCCGTCCGGCTCGGCGATCACGATCGCCGCACCGGTCTGCAACGGCCAGAACAACTCCCACGTCGAGATGTCGAAGGTGATCGGCGTCTTGTGCAGGACGACGTCGCCGGTGTCGTGCGGATAGGTCCGCTGTGCCCACCGGAACTGGTTGGTCATCTGCCGGTGCGTGATCACCACGCCCTTCGGCCGGCCGGTCGAGCCGGAGGTGTGGATGACATAGGCCACCGCATCCGGATGGACGTACGGGAATCGCAGCGCCGCAACCGATTCCGGTTCGCCGTCCAATCCGGAGATATCGACGACCGGGACTCCGCTGTCGGTGGCGAAGCCGTCGCGGCCCGTGGTCAGCACGCACACCGGACGGGCGTTGGCCAGCACGAACTCGTTGCGTTCGGCCGGGTGATCCGGGTCGACGGGGACATAACCCGCACCCGTCCGCAGCACCGCGTAGATGCCGACCACCAGGTCGATCGAACGCCGCATGGCCACGGCCACCAGCGAATTCGGTTCCACTCCGCGGCCGAGCAGTTCGGCGGCGAGGGCACGCGACCGCAGATCCAGCTCGCGGTAGCTCAGCGTCACGTCGCCGAAGTGCAGCGCCGGCGCCTGCGGGGTGCGGGCCACCTGCTCGTCGAACAGGCTCAGCAGGGTCGCCTGATCGCGCAGCTGCGGCACCTCGGTGGCGTTGCGGGCCTCCAGTGCGGCGCGCTCGCCGTCCAGCAGCGCGTCGACATCGGCGACCCGAGCCTGCGGTGTATCGGTGAAGCGACCGATGAGCGCCGCGAGCCGCTGCGACAGCGCCTGCGCCGCCGCTTCGTCGAAGACGTCGCGCAGATACTTCAGGCTGATCCGGAGCTGGTTGTCCAGCACCACGATCACCGTCACCGGATAGTGCGTGCCGTTGACCGCGCCGATGCCGGTGACGTGCATACCGTCGATCGAGCCGACCCGGTCGAGTCCGTCGCGATCGACCGGGAAGGATTCGAACACGACCAGCGAATCGAACAGCCCTTCCACTCCGACGGCCTGCTGGATATCGCTCAGGCCCAGGTAGTGGAAGTCCAGCAGCGCCGCCTGTTCGGCCTGCAACTGGCTCAGCAGTCCGGCCAGCGTGTCGGTGGCGCCCAGACGCACCCGCACCGGAATGGCGTTGAGGAACAATCCGACCATCGTCTCCACACCCGGCAGCGCGGGCGGGCGCCCGGATACCGTGGCGCCGAAGACGACGTCGTCGCGATCGATGCTGCGGCCGATGAGCAGACCCCACGCCGCCTGCACCACGGTGTTGACCGTGACACCGAGCCGGGCGGCGAGCCGGGTCAGCTCGGTGGTGTCGGCGACCGACAGCTCGAAGCCGATTTCGCCCACACCCGCGGAGATCTCCCGGCTCGGGTCGACCGGCGCCAGCGGTGTCGGCTCGGTGATCCCGTCCAGCGCCCGCTGCCATTGCGCCCGCGCGGCGGCCGCATCCTGCGCGATCAGCCAGCGCAGATAGTCACCGTAGGATCCGGCCGGCGGTAGCTGCCGCGACCGCGCGCCCACCGCGTACAGCGTGAGCAGATCCTGCATGAGCAGCGGCGTCGACCAGCCGTCGATGAGGATGTGGTGGCTGGTGACGAGCAGCCGGTAGGCGTCGGCGCCGAGCCGGAAGAGGGTGAACCGCAGCAGCGGCGCCCGGTCCATCGCGAACCGCCGGCCGTAGTCGAGTTCACACATCCGGACCGCTTCGGCCTCGGCGGCCTCGGGTGCCAGATCGGTGAGATCGATACTGCGCCATGGGACGTCGACGTGATCGAGCACCACCTGCACCGGATTCCCGGCGGCATCGGCGGCGAAGGCGACCCGTAGGTTGTCGTGCCGGTCCAGCACGGCCTGTGCGGCCGCGCGCAGCCTCCGCTCGTCCACGGCACCGCCCAGATCCAGGGTGAACTGGGTGATGTAGACGTCGGTCGAGGTGTCGGCCAGCAGGGCGTGGAACAGCATGCCCGACTGCAGCGGCGTCACCGGCCAGACATCGGCCAGATCCGGGTAGTCCTGCGACAACTTCGCGATATCGGCGGTTTCCAGGCGGACCAGTTCGAAGTCGGACACGGTGAAACCGCCGGCGTCGGCGTGGGTTCCGTGCTCGGCGAGGCCGCCCAGCGCACGCACCCACAGTCCGGCGAACTCCTTCACCTGGTCGACGGTGAAAACGGCTGCCGCGTAGTCGAATCGCGCCAGCAGTCCGTCCTCGGTGGCGTCGACGGTGATGTCGAGCAGCAGGTCGGCCGCGGGCAGGTGCGGATACGGCCGGGCCGGACGCAGATCGCGGTAGCGGAACGCGGTGCGGCCCTGCGGTGCCGCGGCCAGCGCGGACGCGGTGTCGGGGTTGAGATACCGCAGCAGACCGTAGCCGACACCCGAATCGGGCACCCTGCGCCGCAGTTCCTTGATCTGCGCGATGGCGTCGCCCGCGGCGCGGTTACCGAGCAGCGCCTGCTCGACATCGATATCGGTGAGGCCGACCAGCAGCGGATAGGTGGAGGTGAAACCACCGACCGTACCGGCGGATTCGGCGCCGGCGACCGCACGGCCGTCGGCCGCCAGCCGCACCACGGTGCCGATCAGATCACCGGCATCGGCACGGGCGCCCCGCTCCTGCGCCAGCGCGAACGCGGTGAGCAGCACATCCTCGATGGTGGCGTGATAGGCGTGCGCGACCGCGTCGACGGCAGCCGCGCCCTCGGCGGTGATGACCAGCGAGACCCGGCCGCGCGCCGCCAGATCGATGCCCTCGACCGGAGCGTCGGCGGGTGCGGCGGCGAGATGACGCTGCCACCAGTCGAGCTGCGCCACGGTCTCGGCCGCGACGGCACTGGCCGCGAGCGCGCGACCCACGCCCAGCGGACCGGCATCGACGGCCGCGGGCGCGGAATGTCCGCCCGCCCACGACTCCGACAGTTCGTCGACGACGATGCGCCACGAAGTGTCGTCCACCACCAGACCGTTGGCGGCCACGACCAGACTCGTTGCGGCGCCCGCGGATTCCCCCGGGTCGGAGGGCGCGATCAGCGCGAAGGCGATGGTGCGCCCGTCGGCCGGATCGAGCTCCTGTGCCAGCGATCGCACCGCCAGGTCGACGGCGTCGGGGCCCGGCGCGAACTGCCGCAGGATCGCCGGGACGGGAGTTTCCGGAATCACCAGGGCGCCGGCCTCGACATCCAGGCGAGCCGACAGGACGGCATGCCGGTCGAGTACGCCGGTCACCGCCGCACGGATCCGCTCGGGATCGCAGTCGGCCGGAATGTCGAGGGCGATCGCCCGGAGTTCGCGACCGGAGGGGTCGAGTTCCAGCGCGCGAATCGCGGCCGGCGGCAACGGCATCGGCCCGGACTGCTCGGCGGCGGCCGGCGCCTCGACGGTGGCCGCGCGGGCCAGCGCCTCGACCGTGCGCGCGGTGAAC
The DNA here is from genome assembly GCF_001665865.1 of Nocardia sp. 852002-20019_SCH5090214. Taxonomy (NCBI): domain Bacteria; kingdom Bacillati; phylum Actinomycetota; class Actinomycetes; order Mycobacteriales; family Nocardiaceae; genus Nocardia; species Nocardia sp. 852002-20019_SCH5090214. The sequence goes on from NZ_LZMK01000235.1 coordinate 69,332, forward strand.
ACGTCACGCGGGGTGAAGTGCACACCGCGCGCCCGCGCCCGGGACACGACCTGGATGGAGACGATGCTGTCGCCACCGAGGGCGAAGAAGTCGTCGTCCACGCCGACGCGATCGACGCCCAGCACCTCACCGATCACCTCGGCGACCACCTGTTCGGTGGCGGTCTGCGGTGCGCGGTAGCGCTTGGCCTCCAGGACCGGTTCCGGCAGGGCCTTGCGATCGAGTTTGCCGACCGGGGTCAGCGGAATCTCGTCCAGAACCACGATCGCGGTCGGAACCATGTACTCCGGCAGCCGCGCGGCGAGTTCGGCGGTCAGCGTCTCGGTATCCAGCGGCAGACCGGCGGCCGAACGCACATAGGAGACGAGAATCGTGGTGCCCGTGGCGGTGCGATGCCCCACGGTGACCGCGAAATCGACACCGGGCTGATCGATCAGCGCACTGTCGATCTCGCCCAGTTCGATGCGCAGGCCGCGGATCTTGACCTGGAAGTCGTTGCGGCCCACATATTCCACCACCGGCTCGCCGCGACGCCAGCGCACCACGTCACCGGTGCGGTAGAGCCGCTGCCCGGGCGGGCCGTACGGATCGGCGACGAACCGGGCGGCGGTGAGGCCGGGCCGGTCGTGGTAACCGCGGGCCAGCTGGATGCCGCCCAGATACAGTTCGCCGGCGACGCCTTCGGGCACCAGCCGCAGCCGCGAGTCGAGGATCAGCGCCCGCATGCCGCGGATCGGCCCGCCGATGGTCACCACGTCACCGGGCGAGAGCGGATCGCTGATGTTGGTCATGATCGTGGTCTCGGTGGGGCCGTACCCGTTGTGGAACCGGCGGCCCGAACCATCCGGCGCACCACCCCATTTCGCGACCAGATCGGGCGGCACGGCCTCACCACCGGCGACGATGGCCTGCATCGAGGCCAGCGCATCCGAATCCAGCGAGGCCAGGACCGACGGGGTGAGGAAGGCGTGCGTGACCCGCTGACCGCGGATCACCTCGGCCAGTTCCTCACCGCCGAAGGTGCGTGGCGGCACGATCACCAGCGCCCCGCACGCGCCGATGGCCAGCAGCAACTCCAGCATCGAGGCGTCGAAGGACGGCGAGGCGAACGCCAGCGCCCGCGAATCGTGATCCAGCCGGTAACGCTCCCGCTGTTCGGCGCTGAAGTTCGCCAGACCCGCATGGGTGACCACGACGCCCTTGGGCAGACCGGTGGAACCGGAGGTGTAGATGAGATAGGCGGTGTTGTCCGGGCGCAGCGGGACCAGGCGTTCGGCATCGGAAACCGGTGCGCCGGACAGGGAATCGACCTCGTAGGCGAAGTTGGGATCGTCGAGCACGATCCAGCCGCCGGCGGTATCCGGCAGGTCCGCGACCTCGGCCCGCACGGTGACTCCGAGGTCGGCGCGGCAGTCGGCGACCATGTGCGCGATGCGGTCGTACGGATAGGTCGGGTCGATCGGCACGAACGCCGCACCCGACTTGGCGACCGACCACAGCGCCACCACACCCTCGAGCGAGCGCGGAATGGCCACCGCCACATGCTTGTCCGGCCCGGCGCCCAGTTCGATGAGCCGGCGGGCCAGTTTGGTCGAGGCCAGATCCAGCTGGGCATAGGTGAACGCGCGCCCGCCCACGACGACCGCGGGACCGTCCGGATTCGCCGCGACCGCGGCCGCCATCAGATCCGGCAGCGTGGCGGGCGCCACCGCGGGCAGTCCGGTGCGAGCGGCGAGATCCTCGGTTTCGGATCCGACCAGGATGTCGAGATCGCCGACCGCGATATCGGCGTCGCGCGCGACCGCGGCGAGGATCCGGCCCAGCCGCCGGCCGAAGTCGACGACCGTGTCCCGGTCGAAAAGATCGGTGGCATAGGTGAACTCGCCGAAGATGCCGGCTTCGCCGCCGGCTCCGGTGCGCTGTTCGCGCAGCGTCAGCAGCAGATCGAATTTCGCGGTGTCGGCGGCCGGATCCAGGGCGGTGAAGCTCAGGCCCGGCAGTTCGAAACTGGTTGCGGCCAGATTCTCGAACGACAGCGCCACCTGGAACAGCGGATGCCGGGCGGTGGAGCGCTCCGGGTCCAGCGCCTCGACCAGCCGCTCGAACGGCACGTCGGCGTGGGCGAAGGCGCGCAGATCGGTTTCCCGGTTGTCGGCCAGCAGTTCGGCGAAACTGCGGCCCGGCGCCACCCGGCTGCGCAGTACCAGTGTGTTGACGAACATGCCGATCAGATCGTCGAGTTCGGCTTCACCGCGGCCCGCGATCGGCGCACCGATGGCGATGTCCTCGGTACCCGACATGCGGGCCAGGAAGACGGCCAGGGCGGTGTGCACCACCATGAACACCGTGGAATTGTGCCGCTGCGCCAGTGCGGTGAGGCCGGCGTGCACCTGCGAATCGACGGCGAAGTCGACCTTGGCGCCGGCGAAGCTCTGCACCGCGGGCCGCGGCCGGTCCGCGGGCAACCGCAGCTCGTCCGGCAGGTCGGCCAGTTCCTGTGTCCAGTAAGACAATTGGGCGCTGACCAGGGATTCCGGATCGTCCTCGGCGCCCAGTGCGGCGCGCTGCCACAGCGCGTAGTCGGCGTACTGGATCGGCAGCAGCGCCCACGAGGGCGCCTGTCCGGCGGCCCGGGCCACGTAGGCGGTCATCAGATCCCGGGTCAGCGGGCCCATCGACCAGCCGTCGGCCGCGATGTGGTGGGCGACGAAGACGAGGACGAACTCGCTCGCCGAGAGCTGGAACAACCGGATCCGGAACGGGATCTCGGTGGTCACGTCGAATCCGCTCGCGACCTGACGCCCCACCTCGTGGGCCACCCGCTCCTCACCGATCTGCACCGGCTCCAGGTCGATGCTCACCGCGCCCGGCGCCAGCACCTGCTGCACCGCGCCGCCGGACTCGGATTCCGGATAGATGGTCCGCAGCACCTCGTGCCGGGCCACCAGATCCGCGACGGCCTGCCGCAGCGCGGCCACATCCAGCGCACCGGACAGCCGGATGGCGACCGGGATGTTGTACACCGTTGCGGCGGTGTCGAATTGGTTGAGGAACCACATCCGCTGCTGGGCGTAGGAAAGCGGAACGGCGTCCGGACGCGGACCGGCGACCAGCGGCAGCCGCGGCCGTTCGGTTCCGGTGCGCTCCACCCGGGCGGCCAGTGCACCCACGGTCGCCGCCTCGAACAGCGCGCGCACCGGCACGCGCACCTCGAGCGCGGCGCCGATCCGCGCGGCCACCTGAGTGGCCAGCAGCGAGTTACCGCCGAGGGCGAAGAAGTCGTCGTCCAGGCCGACCCGGTCGATCCCCAGCACCTCGGCGAAGGTGCCGGCCACGATCTCCTCCACCGGAGTCGAGGGCGCACGGAAGGCGGTGGTCTCGAATTCCGGCTCCGGCAGGGCCTTGCGGTCGAGTTTGCCGTTCACGGTGAGCGGCAGCGCGTCGAGGACCACGAAGGCCGCGGGCACCATGTAGTTCGGCAGCGCCGAGGCGAGTGCCGACTTCACCTGTGCCACATCGAGTTCCCGGTCCGCGGAGACCAGATACGCGACGAGCCGATCGCCGGTGCGCGGGTCGGACTTCGCCACCACGACCGCCTGGGCGAGCTGCGGCAGGCGCAGCAGCGCCGCCTCGATCTCCCCCAGTTCGATGCGGAAACCGCGCACCTTGACCTGGAAGTCGGTGCGGCCGCGATATTCCAGCTCACCGTTCGCCGTCCAGGCCACCAGGTCGCCGGTGCGGTACATGCGCGAACCGCTGCCGAACGGGTCGGCCACGAAGCGATCCGCGGTCAGATCCGCCCGGCCGAAGTAGCCGCGCGCCAGCTGCGCACCGGCCAGATAGAGCTCACCGGAGACGCCCACCGGCACCGGGTGCAGGCGCGAATCCAGCACGTAGACACTGCTGTTCCACTCGGGTGCGCCGATCGGCACCGACAGTTCGTCGGCCGCGCCGACGCGGTGCGCGGTGATCGAGACCGCGGCCTCGGTCGGACCGTACAGGTTGTAGAGCTCGACCTCGGGATGGGCGGCGGCGAACCGCTGCGCCAGCGCCGCGGGCAGCGCCTCACCGATGGCGAGGACTCGCCGCAGCGGGCTCGTCGCCTCGGGTGCGGTATTCGTCCGGGCCTCGGTGAGCAGGGCGTCCAGCATCGACGGCACCACATGCAGCGTGGTGACGCCGGTGCGCCGGATCAGATCGTTCAGGTAGGCCGGATCGCGATGTCCGTCGGGCGCGGCGATCACCAGCCGTCCGCCCGACACCGCCGCGGACCAGAACTCCCAGACCGACAGGTCGAAGGTCGCGGCGGTCTTCAGTAGTACCGCGTCGTCAGCGCGGAGATCGAATTCGGCCGTCTTCCACACCAATTGGTTGACGATCGCGCCGTGCGGCACCGCGACGCCCTTGGGGCGGCCGGTCGAACCGGAGGTGAAGATCACGTAGGCCGTGTGCTGCGGCAGCAGCGGTGCGATCCGGTCGGCGTCGGTGACCGGCCGCGCCGACAGGCCCGACAGATCCAGCTCGTCGAGGCGCACCACGTCCTCGCGCGCCGCGGACCGGCCGGAATCGGCCAGCGCGGGCATGGACTGCGAGCGACCGCGCCAATCCCGGGTCGCCGCGGCGGCTGCCGAGGGTGCGGTACGTCCGGGCAGGTTCGGAATATCCGAGGAGGTCAGCACGCACACCGGGTCGGCGGAATCGAGGATGTAGCCGACGCGTTCGGCGGGCTGATCCGGATCGAGCGGCACGTACGCGCCACCGGCCACCGAGACGGCGTACATCGCGACCACCAGATCGACGCCGCGCCGCAGGGCCAGCGCGACCCGAGATTCGGGGCCGACGCCGAGCGAGATCAGATGCCGGGCCAGGCGGTGGACGCGCTCGCCGAGTTCGCCGTAGGTGAGCTCGGCGGGCGTACCGCCGAACTGCTCGTCGGCATCGGCCGTCAGGGCCACCCCGTTCGGCCGTGCGGCGATCGTCGCCGCCAGCAGTTCCGGCAGCGTCGCGGCAGCGACCGGATGCGACGCGCCGGTCGCGGCACGCTCCAGCTCGGCCCGCTCGGCCGAGGTCAGGATGTCGAGATCGCCGACCGCAGTGGTGGCCTCGGCGACCACCCCGGCGAGCAGCAGCGACAGCCGCTCGACGATCGATTCGGCGGTCGCGGCGTCGAACAGATCCGTGGCGTAGGTGAGGAAACCACCGATGCCGTCCGGATTTCCGTCCGCGTCGTACGCATCGGCCACGATCAGATGCAGGTCGAACTGGGAGACGTCCAGATCGGCGTCCACACCGGCGACGCTCAATCCGGGCAGTTCCAGTTCGGTGCGCGCCAGGTTCTGGAACGACAGGCCCACCTGGAACAGCGGGTGGTGCGCGGTGGAACGCGGCGGGTTCAGCACCTCGACCAGCCGCTCGAACGGAATGTCGGCGTGGGCGAAGGCCTGCAGATCGGTTTCGCGCTGGCGGGCCAGCAGCTCGGTGAACGGCTCGCCGCGCTCGACACGGGTCCGGAAGACGACGGTGTTGACGAACATGCCGATCAGATCGTCGAGTTCGGCCTCACCGCGACCGGCGACCGGACTGCCGACGGCGATGTCGTCGCCGCCCGACAACCGGGCCAGCAGCAGCGCGAACGCCGAATGCACGACCATGAACAGCGTGGCGCCGTGGGCGCGGGCCAGCTCGACCAGGCCCGCGTGCACCTCGGGTGCGATCCGCACGTCCACGCGCGCACCGGCCAGCGTCGCCACCGGCGGACGTGGGCGATCGGTGGGCAACTCGAGCACGTCCGGCAGGCCGGCCAGCTCGCGCTGCCAGTACGAAATCTGCTGGGCGGCAATGGAATCCGACTGCGACTCCGAGCCCAGGACGGCACGCTGCCACAGCGCGTAATCGACGTACTGCACGCGCAGCGGCGCCCAGTCCGGCGCGGCGCCGCAGGTGCGGGCGGCGTAGGCGGTCATCACGTCGCGCACCAGCGGGCCCATCGAGGACGCGTCGGCGGCGATATGGTGCACCACCACGGCGAGCACGTATTCGCGTCGCGAACCGGGGGCGAGGTCGGAGATCTCCAGTAGCCGCACCCGCAGCGGAACCTCGGAGGTGACATCGAAAGGCGTTGCGGCCAGGGCATATACCGCATCGGCGACCGCGGCGGCGGCGGTGCGTTCCGGCCGCAGGCCCAGCCGGGTGTCGGCCGGCAGGATCACCTGGACGGGACCCTCGGGAGTCTCCGGGTAGACCGTGCGCAACACCTCGTGCCGCGCGACCACATCGTCGAGGGCCGCGCCCAGCGCCTCCACATCCAGGCTGCCGGTCAGCCGCAGCGCGAAGGGCAGGTTGTAGGCGGCCGAACCGGAATGCACCGCCTCCTCGGCGGTTTCGGCCTGGTCGAAGCGGTTGAGGAACCACATGCGCTGCTGCGCGAGCGAGAGCGGCAGCTGTTCCGGACGCTCGATCGAGCCCAGTTCCACGCCGCGCCGGATGTGGGTCTGGGAATCGAGGGTGGCGGCCAGTCCGGCCACCGTGGGCGTCTCGAACAGCGACCGCACCGGCACGCGGCCGCCGACCGCCGCACCGAGCCGGGCCACCACCTGCGTGGCGATCAGCGAATTGCCGCCGAGGGCGAAGAAGTCGTCGTCGGCGCCGACTCGTTCCAGGCCGAGCACGGAGCCGAAGACCTCGGCGACGATCTCCTCCACCGGAGTACTCGGCGCCCGGAATTCGCGGCTGCTGAAGGTGGGTTCGGGCAGCGCCTTGCGGTCGAGTTTGCCGCTCGGATTGAGCGGGAAGGCGTCGAGAACCACGACGACCGCCGGGACCATATAGGCCGGAAGCGAATCCTTCACGCCGTTGCGCAGGCGCTCGGGATCGAGGGTGGTGCGCGGCTGGGCGACGACATAGGCGACCAGCTGATCGCCCAGTGCCGAGCCCATCACCAGCGCGACCGCCTGGCTCACGCCCGGCAGCGCCAGCAGTGCGGTCTCGATCTCGCCCAGCTCGATGCGCTGGCCGCGGAACTTCACCTGGAAGTCGGTGCGGCCGATGTAGTCGAGCCGCGCGGGCCGGGTCTCGTCGGCGTCACGCCACAGCACCAGATCGCCGGTGCGGTACATCCGCTCGCCGTGGCCGAACGGGTTGGCCACGAACCGGTCCGCGGTCAGGTCGGGGCGGCGCACATAGCCGCGGGCCAGCTGGTCACCCGCGAGATACAGCTCACCGGGCACGCCCACCGGCACCGGACGCAGGCGGCCGTCGAGCACGTAGACGCGAGTGTTCCACTGCGGCAGGCCGATCGGCACGGTCGGCCGGTCGTCCTCACCGACAGGCCAATACGTGACCGACACCGCGGCCTCGGTGGGCCCGTACAGGTTGTGGATGCGCGCATCGCACACCGCGTGCACGGCATCGGCGGTCTCCGGCGGCAGCGCCTCGCCGATCACGAAGATGTCCTGCAGGCTCGGGCAGCTGCCCGCCGCGATGTGCGCGGCGAAGACGGTGAGCATCGACGGGACGAAGTCGGTGACCGTAACCCCGTGCGCGGCAATGGTTTCCGCGACGTACAGCGGATCGCGATGGCCGTCGTGGGTGGCCACGACCAGCTCGGCACCCGCCCGCAGCGGCATGAAATAGCCCCACAGCGAGACGTCGAAGGTGGTCGCCGTCTTCTGCAGATAGACGTCGCCGCTGCCCAGCGGGTAGGCGGCCAGCATCCACTCGATCTGGTTGTTGATCGCGGCATGCGAGACCGCGACGCCCTTGGGCCGGCCGGTGGAGCCGGAGGTGAAGATGACGTAGGCCGGATGGTCCGGCCGCACCGGCGCGAGCAGTTCGCCGGGCCGGATCGGGCTCGGATCGAAGCCGCCGAGATCCATGGTGTCCAGCCGCAGCACCGGAATCCGCGCGGGCACCGCGACGGTATCGGCGACGGTGGTCACGACGCAGACGGGTTGTGCGGTATCGAGGATGTGCGCGATGCGGTCCGCCGGATGATCGGGGTCCAGCGGCACGTACGCACCACCGGCTGCCACGATCGCGTACATGCCGACCACCAGATCCAGCGATCGGCGGATCGCCAGGCCGACCAGGGCATCCGGGCCGACACCGCGCGAAATCAGCAGGCGCGCCAGCTGATTGACCTGGGCGTCGAATTCGGCGTAGGTCAGCTGCGCACCCTCGTAGGTGACCGCCACCGCATCCGGATTGCGCAGCGCCGTGCGCCGGTAGCCGTCGAGCAGCAGCTCCGGTTCGACCCGGTGGGCGGTGTCGTTCCAGTCCTGCAGGATGCGCAGGCGCTCGGCCGGATCGAGCAGCTCGATATCGCCCACGGCGGCCGCCGGATCGGCGACGATGCCCTCCAGCACCCGCACCAGCCGGTCGGCGTAGGTGGCGACGGTCGGCTCGTCGAACAGATCCAGCGCGTAGGTGAACATGGCCGATACGCCGGCCGGGGCACCCGCGTCCGTTCGCGGTACGGCGGTGAGCTGCAGATCGAATTTCGCCACCGCACCGTCGAATTCGACCGTTTCGGCGACCAGTCCGGGCAGCCGCAGCTGCGGCTTCTGCATGTTCTGGAAGAACAGCGCGGCCTGGAACAGCGGATGATGCGCCTGCGACCGCACCGGGTCGAGCACCTCGACCAGGCGCTCGAACGGCAGCTCGGCGTGCGAGAAGGCGCCCAGATCGGTGTCCTTCACCGCCGCCAGCAGTTGCTCGACCGTCGTCGCGGCGTCGATGCGGGTGCGCAGCACCAGGGTGTTGACGAACATGCCGACCAGCGCGTCGAGTTCGGCCTCACCGCGCCCGGCCACCGGGGTGCCGATGGTGATGTCGTCGGTGCCGCTGGAGCGGGCCAGCAGAATCGCGAACGCCGCATGCACCACCATGAACAGCGAGGTGCCGGTGCGCTGGGCGAGTTCCTCGAGCCGGGCGTGCAGCTCGGGCGCGATGTCGAAGGTGTATTCCGCGCCGCGCCCCGAGGCGATCTGCGGGCGCGGCCGATCCGCGGGCAGATCCAGCCGGTCCGGGATGCCGGCCAGGGTGGTGCGCCAGTAGTCGATCTGCTGGGCCGCAAGGGAGTCGGGATCGTGTTCGTCGCCGAGCAGCGCCCGCTGCCACAGCGCGTAGTCGGCGTACTGCACCGGCAGCGGCTGCCAGCTCGGCCGGGCGCGGTTGCGCCGGGCGAGGAAGGCGGCCAGCAGATCGCGCATGAACGGCGCCACCGAGGCGCCGTCGGCGGCGATGTGGTGGACCACGACCGCCACGACATGATCGTCGGGCGCCAGTTCGGCCACCGCGATGCGCAGCGGCACCTCGGCGGCCACATCGAATCCGGCGAGCAGATAGCCGGCCAGCCACTGCGGCAGTTCGTCCTCGGTCACCGGCTTCGGCGCCAGATCCGGAACCGATTGCGACGCGGGCAGAATCACCTGGTGTCCGGCGCCGTCCGCGGACGGGTAGACGGTGCGCAGGGTTTCGTGGCGCTCGACGACGTCGGCGACGGCCGCCTGCAACGCCTCCACGTTCAGCGCGCCGGTGAGCCGGATCGCGAACGGAATGTTGTTGGCCGCTGATTCCGGATCGAACTGGTTGAGGAACCACATCCGCTGCTGGGCCAGCGAGAGCGGAATGCGTTCCGGACGCGGCATCGGCGCCAGCGCCAGGCGCCCGCCCGCACCCTTCAGCGGTTCCAGCCGCTGTGCCAATTCGGCGACCGTGGCCGCCTCGAACAGCAGCCGGGCCGGTACCCGCGCCGAGATCTGGGCGCCGAGGCGGCCCGCGACCTGAGTGGCGATCAGCGAGTTTCCGCCCAGTTCGAAGAAGTCGTCGTCGGCGCCGACCGGTCCGGGCGGGTCGAGCAGATCGCTGAAGACGGCCGCGACCATCTCCTCGAGCGCACCCGAGGGCGCGCGGAATTCGCGGGCGGCCAGGACCGGTTCCGGCAGCGCCGCGCGGTCCAGTTTGCCGACCGGGGTCAGCGGAATCGCGTCCAGGACCATGATCGTCGTCGGCACCATGTGGGCCGGAAGACTGTGTCCCGCATGCTCGCTCAGCTCGTCGGTGTCGACCTTCGCACCTTCGGCGGCGTGCACGTACGAGACGAGAATCGTGGCGCCGCTGTGCAGGGTGTGGCCGACAGTGACGGCGAAGTCGACCGAATCGTGGGCGGCCAGTACCGCGTCGATCTCGCCGAGCTCGATCCGGAAGCCACGGATCTTGACCTGGAAGTCGTTGCGGCCCAGATACTCCAGTTCACCGGCGGCCGTCCAGCGCACCAGGTCACCGGTGCGGTACAACCGCGAACCGTTGGCGTCGAAGGGGTTGGCGACGAAGCGCGCCGCGGTCAGGCCGGGGCGCAGGTGGTAGCCGCGCGCCAATTGCGCCCCGGTGATGTACAACTCGCCGACCGCGCCGCGCGGCACCCGCGCCAGCTGTTCGTCGAGCACGTATTCGGTGATGTTGCGCACCGGCGCGCCGATGGTGACCGTCTCCCCCGGCACCAGCGGCGCGCTGATGTTGGTCATGATCGTGGTCTCGGTCGGGCCGTACCCGTTGTAGAACTCGCGGGTGCCGCCCTCGATCGCGATCGCCCAGCGCCGCACCAGTTCCGGCGGGCAGGCCTCACCACCGGCGACCACGACGCGCAGGTCGTCCAGTCCGGCCGGATCCACCGAAGCCAGGGCGGCGGGGGTGACGAAGGCGTGGGTGACCCGTTCGCGCCGCAGCAGATTCGCCAGCTCGTCGCCGCCGAGTACCGACGGCGAGGCCACCACCATGGCCGCCGCACCGCCGATGGCCAGCAGCAGTTCCAGCACCGAGGCGTCGAACGAGGGCGATGCGAAATGCAGGGTGCGCGAGTCGTTTCCGACCCGGTACCGCTCGCGCTGTTCGTCACAGAAACTCGACAGCCCGGCCTGGGTGACCACGACCCCCTTCGGCTTGCCGGTCGAGCCGGACGTGTAGATCACGTAGGCCGGATGTTCGGCCCGCAACGGCCGCAACCGATCGGCATAGGTGACCGGGTCGCCGGAGAACTCCTCGAGCCGCGCGGCGAAATCAGCGGTGTCGACGGTCAGCCACTCCACCGAATCGGGCAGGTCCTCCCGCACCGGCGACACCGTGAGACCCAGTTTCGCACCGGAGTCGGAGACCATGTGCGCGACGCGATCGGCCGGATAGTTCGGATCCACCGGCACGAATCCGGCGCCGGTCTTGGCCACCGCCCACACCGCGACCACCGATTCCACCGACCGGGGAATACCGACGGCGACCAGATCCTCCGGGCCGATGCCGCGAGCGATGAGCAGCCGGGCCAGCCGGGTCGAACGCTCGTCGAGCTCGGCGTAGCTGAGTTCGGCCAGCGTGGTGGTGGCATCGGCGAACACCAGGGCCGTACCGGTCGGATCCGCCTCGACCGCGGTGGCCATGAGCTGGGGCAGGGTGGTGACGCGTGGCCGGCGGGTGCGTGTCGGCCGGACCCGAGCGGGGCGCGTCATGCCGTCACTTCCAGCGCGTACTGTCCGCTGACCACCCGTACCACCTATCTCATCCTGCCTGTCGTCGCCGCATGCGCCTGCACGCAGGCCACCCTTGTCCATCGATTCCGGCCGCGGCGGGCGTTACTTTCCCGCGATCGTGCCACCGGTTGCTCAGCGAAGCACATTGTCCGGCAGCAGTACCAGCCCGGCTGAACCGAAGGCCGCCGGCGCCGGCCCGTCCTCGAGCACCACGGCCCGCAGGTCTTCCAGCGGTTCCGGATCCAGCCGGTCCAGACCGGCACGATCGGTGAACAGGTGGGTGACCCATTCGTCGGCGAGCCCGTCGGTGCCGACCTCGGCCGGCAACACCATCGAGGCACCGGTCGTCCCCGCGCCGACCACCTCGAGCAGTGCGGCGATACCGTCGGCCCGGCCCTGCCGGAAGGTGCGAGATTCGAAGTCCAGCTCGGTGCGGGCCCGCAACCGGTCGACCGCGGCGGCCAGCGCGTCGTAACTGTGGGTGCCCTCCGCGCCGACGAAGGCCGGATCGGCGCCGCGCAGCGCCCGGGTGCGGTTGGCGTAGGTCACCGGCCGCGCCGACTCACCCGCGATCTCGGCGGCGACCGCCGCATCGTCGAGGACCAGCCAGTCGATACCGTTCGGCCCCGCCTTCGGGCGGGCCGCGGCCACGGTGACGCCGGTCTTGATCTCCAGCTCCGCCGGCAGTTCGCCGCCGTCGACGACCGGGACCAGTGCGGCACCGGCCTTGAGCACCGCCCAGGCCGCGACCGCCGACTCGATACCGCGCTCGAGCCGCACCGCGACCCCGCTACCCGGGCCGCAGCCGCGACCGATGAGGGCCCGGGCCAGCCGGGAGGAGCGGGCGTCGAGCTCCTGATACGAGACCGCCTCCTCGCCCCAGGCCAGCGCCGGCCCCTCGGGGTCGTCCTCGACGGCGGCGGCCAGCGCCTGCGCCAGCGCGGTGCCGACGGTGGAGCCGGTCTCGGCCGGTTCGGTGCGGGCCGCCTCGACCACAACCTCCGACTCGTCGTGCAGGTCGATCGCGCCGAGCAGGATCTGCGGGTCGGCGGCCACTGCCGCGAGGATGCGCTCGAATCGATCACCCAGGGTGCGCATCGTCGCGGGATCGAACAGTTCCCGCGCGTAGGTGAAGACCGTGACCAGTTCCGCCGGTGAGCCGTCGGATTCGTGGCGCGGCTCGACCGTGACCTGCAGATCGAACTTCGCCGCCACGGCATCGGTGTCGAGTGCGGCGATGGACAGGCCCGGCAGTTCCAGCGACGGCTGCTGCGTGTTCTGGAACGACAGCACCACCGTGAACAGGCTCTGCGCACCACCTCGTCCCGGAGCCACCACCTCGGCGACCCGTTCGAACGGGATATCGGAGTTCGCGAAGGCCGCCAGATCGGTGTCGCGGGCGGTTTCCACCAGCGCGTCGAAGGTGTCGGTGGTGTCGACACCGGTGCGCAGCGTCAGCGTGTTGACGAACATGCCGACCAGATCGTCGAGTGCGCGCTCGCCGCGGCCCGCGATCGGCGTGCCGACCACCACATCGGCGGTACCGGACTGCCGGGCCAGCAGCACCGCGAGCGCGGCGTGCACCACCATGAACAGCGACGAATTGTGTTCTCGCGCAATCCGGACCAGGCCTTCGTGCACCGTGGCCGGGATCGCGAAACCGATCGATTCGCCGCGCATCGACGGCACGGCCGGACGCGGATGATCGGGCGCCAGCAGCGCCGAACCGGACACCCCGGCGAGCCGATCCCGCCAGTAGGCGAGCTGCTTCGCCGCCACCGAATCCGGATCGTCGTCGGTGCCGATGGCCCGGCGCTGCCAGATCGCGAAATCGGCGTACTGGACTTCCAGTGGCGCCCAGCCCGGTTCGCGGCCGCCGGTGCGGGCCACATAGGCGGTCATCAGATCGCGGGCCAGCGGGGCCATCGAGGAACCGTCGCCGGCGATGTGGTGGATCACCAGCGCCAGCACCTGGTCGGACCCGCTGCGCAGCAGCAGGGCGCGCACCGGAACCTCTTGGGTCACATCGAATCCGGTCGCCATGAGCGCGGCGATGCGGTCGATCGGCTCGGCGGTGTCCTCGACCGGAAGGCCCTCCGGCAGCGCCTCGCGGACCGAGAGGATCTCTTGATACGGCAGCCCGCCCGGACCGCCGGCGGGGTAGCAAGTGCGCAGCACCTCGTGCCGCTCCACGACATCGGCGACCGCCTGGCGCAACGCGTCCACATCGAGATCGCCGGTGAGCCGGATCGCCAGCGGAATGTTGTAGCCCGGCGATTGCGGATCGAGCTGGTTGATCACCCACATCCGCTGCTGGGCCGGCGACAGCGGAATCCGCTCCCCACGCGCGGCAGGCTCGAGGCGCGGGCGCACCGCACCGGCGGCCGCGCCGGGCACGATCCGCGCCGCGAGGGCTGCCACGCTCGAGGCCTCGAACAGCTCCCGGACCACGAGGTTCGCGTCGAGCGCCTCGTTGATGCGAGCCACCGCACGGGTCGCGAGCAGCGAATTGCCGCCGAGGGCGAAGAAGTCGTCGTCGAGGCCGACGCCGGTCGTCTCCGCACCGGCGACACCGAGCAGGTCGGCGAACACGTCGGCGACGGCCTGTTCGATCGGCGTACTCGGCGCCCGGAAGGCGGCCGCGCTGACGACCGCCGGTTCGGGCAGGGCGCGACGATCGAGTTTGCCGTTCGGCGTCAGCGGCAGCGCGTCGAGCACGACCACCACGTCGGGCACCATGTAGCCGGTCAGGAAGGCGCCGACCTCGGCGCGCAGCGCGAGCGGATCGAGCGACGAACCAGCCTCGGGCACAACGTAACCCACCAGCCGTTCACCGGAGTGCTCTGCGGTGCGGACCATCGCCACCGCCTGCGCGACACCGGTGCAGCGCAGCAGCGCGGCCTCGATTTCGCCGAGTTCGATGCGGAAGCCGCGCAGCTGCACCTGCTGATCGCTGCGTCCCGCGTATTCCAGCGCGGCCTCGCCGTCGAAGCCGGCCCAGCGGCCGATATCGCCGGAGCGATACATCCGGGAACCGGGCGCACCGTACGGATTGGCCACGAACCGCGCCGCGGTCAAGCCCGGACGGCCGAGATAGCCGCGCGACAGTTGTTGTCCGGCGATGTACATCTCACCGGCGACGCCGACCGGCGACGGATGCAGCCGGTCGTCGAGCACATAGGTCTCGAGGCCCGGCAGCGCCCGGCCGATGACGCTGGCCGGATGGTCGGCCAGACCCTCGTCCAGTGCCAGGAACGACACGTGCACGGTCGTCTCGGTGATGCCGTACATGTTCACCAGCTGCGGGGTGGTGGAGCCGTGCCGCTCGTACCAGCGCGCGAGCTGGCGCAGATCCAGCGCCTCACCGCCGAAGACGATGTAGCGCAACGCGAATTTGGCCGCGACCGTCACCGCGGCGTCACCGGTGTGGCTGTGCGCCGCGCGGTCGGCCTCGGCGAGCTGATAGAACGCCGAGGGCGTCTGGTTCAGCACGGTGACTTGCTCGCGGATCAGCAACTCGCGGAACAGCTCCGGCGATCGCGAGGTCAGGTGGTCGACCACCACGACCGCACCGCCGTTGGCCAGCGAACACCACAGTTCCCAGACCGAGAAGTCGAAGGCGAAGGAGTGGAACAGCGTCCACACGTCGGTTTCGTCGAAGTCGAACAGCAGCTGGGTGTTGGCGAACAGTTCCAGCACGTTGCGGTGGGTGACGCCGACCCCCTTGGGCACACCGGTGGAGCCCGAGGTGTAGATGACGTAGGCCAGATCGGCCGGTCGCAGCGGGGCGGGCCGCTCGGCGTCGGTGATCGGACCGCCGGCGAAGTTGCCGGTCTCCTCCAGCAGCACCGTCGCCAGGCCGGCGGCGGGCACCGCCTCCCGCAACTCGGCGGTCGTGAGCACACATGCCGGCGCGGCGTCGCCGAGCATGAATTCCAGCCGCTGCACCGGATAACCGGTGTCGATGGGCAGATAGGCGGCACCGGCGAGGAGCACGCCGAGCAGCGCGACCGGCAGTTCCTCGGTGCGCGGCACCGCCACGGCCACCAGCGATTCCGGCCCGACGCCCTGGGCGATCAGCGCCCGGGCCACCTGGCTCGCGCGCTGGTGCAGATCTCCGAAGGTGAGGGTGGTGTCACCGAAGCGGACCGCCACCGCGCCCGGCCGGCGCCGGACCTGTGCGGTGATCAGATCGACCAGGGTCACCGGCGGCACCGGCGCGCCGGGCGAATTCCATTCGTGCAGAACGAGTTCGCGCTCACCGGGGGCCAGCACATCGATATCGCCCACCACGGCCGCGGCGTCGGCGGCGACGGCGTTCAGGATGCGCGTGAACCGATCGGTGAAATCGCGCACCGTCGCCTCGTCGAACAGGTCGGTGGCGTAGCTGAAGGCGGCCGAAATCCCCTGCGGCACACCATGTGCGTCGATCCGCTCGGCCATCGCCAGCTGCAGATCGAACTTGGCCAGCTCGATGTCGAGGTCGACACCGGAAACCGCCAGCCCGGGCAGCTCCAATTCGGTGCGGGCCAGGTTCTGGAAGGTCAGCATCACCTGGAACAGCGGATGCCGCCCGGCCGAACGCGCCGGATCCAGGATCTCGACCAGCCGCTCGAACGGCACATCGGCGTGGCCGAACGCCGCCACGTCGGTGCCGCGGACGTCGGCCAGTACCTGCTCGAAACTGCGCGCCGGGTCGATCTCGGTGCGCAGCACCAGGGTGTTGACGAACATGCCGATCAGCTCGTCCAGCGCCGCCTCACCGCGCCCGGCGACCGGGGTGCCGATCGCGATGTCGCGGGTGCCCGACAGTCGGGCGAGCAGCACCGCGAGCGCGGCGTGCACCACCATGAACAACGTCGAATGATGTTGGTGCGCAAGGCGGTTCAGCGCCGCGTGCACATCCGGGGCGATCTCGAAGTCGAGCGTGGCGCCGCGATAGGACGCGACCGCCGGACGCGGCCGGTCGGCCGGCAGGTCCAGCTGTTCGGGCAGCGCGGCGAGTTCGCGCCGCCAGAAGTCGATCTGCGCGGCGAGCACCGACTCCGGATCGTCCTCGCTACCGAGCGTTTCCCGTTGCCACAGGGCGTAATCGGCGTACTGGACGGCCAGCGGCGTCCATTCCGGATGACCGCCGCGCACGCGATCGAGGTAGGCGGTCATCAGATCGCGGGTCAGCGGGCCCATCGAGAAGCCGTCACCGGCGATGTGGTGCACCACGCACACCAGGACGTGTTCGGTCTCGCTCGCGCGCAGCACCCGCAGGCGCACCGGCGGCGCGGCCGTCACATCGAAGCCGCCCGAGACGGTTTCGGCGACCAGGGCGGCCACCTCGTCCTCGCGCGCTTCGACCAGGGGAATCTCGGGGATCGCCCGGGGATCCGAGACGGGCAGCACCCGCTGGTAGCCCTCGCCGTCGAGTTCCGGATAGATGGTGCGCAGCACTTCGTGGCGCTCCACCAGATCGCGCACCGCGGACCGTAGCGCGTCCACGTCGAGGCGTCCGCTCAGCCGCACCGCGACCGGGATGTTGTTGACCGCGCCCGCCGGATCGAAGCGGTTGAGGAACCACATCCGCTGCTGGGCATAGGACAGCGGGATGCGTTCGGGCCGCGGCATCGGCCGCAACCGCTCGCCGGTGTCGGTTCCGGCGTGCCGTTCCACCTGTTCGGCCAGTGCGGCCACGGTCGATGCCTCGAACAACAGCTGCACCGGCACCCGGGCGCCCAGGGCCGAGCCGATCCGGGCCGCCGCCTGCGCGGCCAGCAGGGAGTTGCCGCCGAGTTCGAAGAAGTCGTCGTCGGCGCCGACCCGGCCGGGATTGTCGCCCTCGCCGGGAACGAGCAGGGCCGCGAACACCTCGGCGACGATCTCCTCCACCGGGGTGGCGGGAGCGCGGAATTCGCGTGCGGCGAAGGTCGGTTCCGGCAGCCGGGCGCGGTCGAGTTTGCCGACCGGGGTCAGCGGAATCTCGTCCAGCGGCATGATCGCCGCGGGAATCATGTAGGCGGGCAACGAGGCCGCCAGGAAATCGTCGAGGGTCGCGATATCGAGCGCCGCACCGGGACGCGGCAACACGTACGACACCAGCGCCGTCGCGCCGGAGGGCAGCGTGCGGCCGATGGTGGCGGCGAAATCGATATCCGGATGCGCGGTCAGCGCGTTGTCGATCTCGCCCAGTTCGATGCGGAAGCCGCGAATCTTGACCTGGAAATCGGAGCGGCCCAGATATTCGATGGTGCCGTCGGACTCGTTGCGGCGCACCAGGTCGCCGGTGCGATACAGCCGGGCCCCGGGCCTGCCGGTTTCGGCGCCGAAGGGACTGGCCACGAACCGTTCCGCGGTGAGCCCCGGGCGGCCCAGATATCCCTGTGCCAGCGCCGGACCCGCCAGATACAGCTCGCCGACCACCCCGGCGGGCACCGGTCGCAGCCGCGAATCCAGCACGAACGCGCCGACGCCGGCGATCGGGGTGCCGATCGTGATCGGCTCGCCGGCAATCATTTCCGCGCTGGAGGTGGCGAGGATCGTCGCCTCGGTCGGGCCGTAGCCGTTGTAGAAGCGCCGCCCGTCGCGCGCCCAGCGGCCCACCAGTTCCGGGCCGAACTTGTCGCCGGCCACGACGACGGCCTCGAGGTCGGGCAGTCCGGCCGGGTCGACCGACTCCAGCGCGCCGGGGGTGATCAGCATGTGCGAAACCTGTTCGCGGCGCAGCAGATCGGCCAGCTCGAAACCGCCGAACACCTCCGGCGGCGAGACCACCAGGGTCGCACCCGACGAGAAGGCCAACAGCAGTTCCAGAACGGAGACGTCGAAGTTCGGCGAACAGACGTGCAGGACACGGGAATCCTCGGTCACGCCGTAGTGCTCGCGCTCGGCCGCGACCAGACCGCCGAGTCCGGCATGGGTCACCACGACGCCCTTGGGACGACCGGTGGAGCCCGAGGTGTAGATCACGTAGGCCGGGTGATCCTCGGTGAGCGGGCGGACCCGGTCGGTGTAGGAGATCGGATGGGCGGGGCGCGCGCCGATTCGTTCCGACACGACCGGATCGTCGAGTTCGAGCCAGTACACACCCGTCCCCAGCGCCCGGCGATGGGCTCCGGTGGTCAGGCCGAGTACCGCGCCGGAGTCGGCGACGATATGCGCGATGCGCTCGGGCGGATAGGCCGGGTCGACCGGAACGTAGGCCGCGCCCGCCTTGGCGACCGCCCAGACCGCGAGGACGGATTCGATCGAGCGGGCGATGCCGATAGCCACCACGTCGCCGGCGCCGATGCCGCGGGAGATGAGTTCCCGGGCCAGGCGCGACGATCCCTCGTCGAGCTCTCGATAGGTCAGCTGCCGCGCGTCGGCCGGATCATCGGTCGGCGCGAACCGGATCGCCACCGCATCGGCGGCGGATTCGACCGCAGCGGTCAGCAGCTGGCCGAAAAGGGGGCTGCCCGACCTGCGGCGACGACCTCCACGAGCGGAACGGCGGGCAGTATCCATTCGAGTGTCTTCACCTCTCGCGTCCAGCAGGTCCGCACGGTCGAACACCCCCTCGCGCGGTCCGAGCAATCATATAAGGATGGCGAGCACGGCGTGGTGCGCCGGATCGAACTGGTGACCCGCCGGTACTCCTAGTACTCATCGCTGCCAGGGTGCCTCGATGTTGCGCTTCGTGTCGACTTCCGTGGCACTGGTCACAGTAGGTCCCCAGCTTGTCACAGCCAGCCGCGGCGGATCGCCTGCACGCCCGCCTGGAACCGGGTGCTGGCACCCAGTCGCTCCAGCAGGCTCGCGGTCCGCCGCACCACCGTGCGCCGGGACATGCCCAGCCGCCGGGCGATGGTGTCGTCCGTCGCGCCCAGGCCCATGAGGGTCAGAATGGCCCGGTCGCGTTCGTCCAGCGGCTGGTCCGGATTCACCGAGATCGGCGCGGCCAGCGACCACAACACCTCGAAGGTGTGCACGATCGCGTCCAGCGTCGGACAGGCCGCGATGCGCAGCCCCATCGGATCGCCGCGGCGTTCGTCGTGGTGCAGCATCAGCGCCGCGCGGTCGTCGTCGGCGATGATCACCTTGAAGGGCGGATCGGGCAACGTGCGCGCCTGCGCCCCGGCGGTATTGGCCTGCAGCGCGAAGCGCAGCCGATCGGGATCCTGATAGATGGTGTCCTGATAGAGCGTCTGGTAGCGCACGCCCGCCGACATCCGCGCCGAGCGCAGATCGAACAGCCGTGCGGCGCGTTCGCCTTCGCACAGATACGGGCCCCGGTCGATCATCCGGATCCGGCTGCGCGCGGCGCGCTGCAGATCCTCGAATTCGGCGACCACCTCGCGGGCCTCGTACATCGGCACGACGGTGCCGTCGCCGCGGGTGGTGCGGCGCACCGAGCGGAAGGTCTCGCCCAGCCGGGCCGCGGCCTCGTGCATGCGCGCGGTTTCGGCCTGGCGGCGGCGGGATTCGGCTTCCGACAGGGCCTCGGGGGCATGCGCGTCCCAGCGGACGGAGTCACCGATTTCGATGCGGACCACGGCCTGCATCTCACAGAGTTCGTCCAGGGCCGCCGCGACGGACTCGCGGGAACACTCCAGATATTGCGCCAGCTCCGACAGGCTGGACCGCGGATGCTGCACCAGAGCGGTATAGGTGCGGCCGTGCACGGATCCGGAGTCGAACAGCTCATACAAACCAGTCAATGCATCAACCCCCCGCGGCCGGCCGAGCCGGGCGGCCGACGACAGCGCGGGCGCTATTCGCCCGCCCCCCACGACTGCTGGGACAGGACGACGCCCTTGCTCGCCAGATAGGGAGCGGGATCGATCTTGACGTCGCTGGGATCCCAGATCTCCAGATGCAGGTGCGGGCCGGTGGAGTTGCCACGGTTGCCGACGGTGGCGATCACGTCGCCGGCGTTCACCCGCTGGCCTACGTGGGTGAGGATGTCGTTGACGTGGCCGTACACCGCGGTGGTGCCGTCGTCCTGCTTCACCCGGACCCACAGCCCGAAGCCCGAGGCGGGACCGGCATCGATCACCGTGCCGTTCTCCACCGAATGAATAGGAGTACCGATCGCGTCGGCGAAGTCGACACCGTAGTGCATGGCGCCCCATCGGGATCCGAAGCCGGAACTGACGACCCCGGCCACCGGTCGCACGGCCTGGGCCGGTGCGAGCTGCTGCTGAATACCCTTCAGCACCTCTTCGGCGTGCGAGAGCGGACCGGCGACCTCCGGCGGCAGATTCTGCAGACCGAACGGCGCGGGCGCGGCCACCGGCTGGGCCTGCGGCGCGGCCGGCGTCTCGGCGGCGACCGGGGCCGCGACGGGCGCGGCCTGCTGTTCGGCCTCGTGCGCGGGTTCGGAGGCCGACTTCAGCGCGACCGGCTCGGGAGTGTCGTTGTGGCCGCCGGGCAGCAGCGGCGCGGCGTGCGCGAACTGAGTGGCGGTGCCGATCAGCGCGCCGGTCGCGACGGCGGCGCTGGCGGCGAGCTTCATCCGGTCGCCCGTGCGCGGCTGGGCGCGGTGGCGGGTGGGACGCTCGGCAGCGCCGTCACCGGCGTAGATGTCACCGAGGAGGTCCTGAACGGATACGGAACTGGATGTCTCACGGTGCTGCGGCAAGGCTCGTCCTAGCGTCGATCAACTCGGTGGCGGCGCCGGGTCGAAACCTCACATTCGGTAACGATTCGGCATCTGTTGTGACGGAAACTGTACTCCGTCGTGACCTTTTCGCAACCTCCTCGGAGGAATTCGCATGTGGAAGGCTGATCTTGGTGCCGTGGGCGCCGTTATCGAGGACCACGGCCGGGTTCAGACTGAACAGGTGATCCTCGACAACGTGCGCACCCCGATCGTGCTGGCGCCGATGGCCGGCGGCCCGTCCACCCCGGAACTCGCCGCCGCTGTCGGCGAGGCGGGCGGCCTGGGATTCCTCGCCGCCGGATATCTGAGTGCCGCCGATACCGCCGCGCGCATCGCGACGCTGCGCGAACTCACCGAGACGCCCTTCGGCGTGAACCTGTTCGTTCCGGGCGCGCCCACGCCGCCGGAACACTTCGCGGCCTACCTCGACCGGCTCAGCCGCCGCTTCCCGCTCGGCGAGGCACGTTTCGACGCCGACGCCTGGGACGAGAAGCTCGACCTGCTCACCGCCGAGCCGGTGGCGGTGGTCTCGTGCACCTTCGGCTGCCCCTCGGAGGCCGAGATCGAGCGCCTGCATCGCGCCGGATCCGAGGTGTGGGTCACGGTGACCTCGGTGCCGGAGGCCCGGGTCGCGGCCGAGACGGGTGCAGACGTCCTCATCGCCCAGGGCGCGGAGGGCGGCGGACATCGGGGCGGTTTCGCCGACCGGCCCGAGGAGGACGTGGCCGATCCGCTCACCACCCTGGCACTGGTGCAGCTGGTGCACGCAGCGGTCGAGACGCCGGTGGTCGCGGCAGGCGGCATCGCCACCGGCGCGGGTATCGCCGCGGTCCTCGCCGGCGGTCCCGCGGCCGCACAGCTGGGCACGGCCTTCCTCCGCTGTCCGGAGGCGGGCACCTCGGCACTGCACCGCGATGCGCTGGAGATCGAAACCCCGACCATGCTGACCCGCGCCTTCAGCGGCCGCCGAGCCCGCGGCCTGCGCAATCAATTCATGCTCGACAACCCCGACGCGCCTGCGGCCTACCCCGAAATCCATTACGCCACCGGACCGTTGCGAGCCGAGGCCCGCGCCGCCGACAACCCGGACGCGGTGAATCTGTGGGCCGGGCAGGCACATACCCTCGCGGAGGCCGTTCCGGCCGCCGACCTGGTACGCAAGCTCACGGAAGAAGCGAAAGCCGCTCTGCAATCGGCACTTTCGCGGCCATTCCCGTCTTGTTGACAACGTTTTTCGTTTAGACTCGTGGGACATCACCCGCCATCCCACGAGGAGAGCGTCATGTCATTGGATGTCCCAGCCGCACTGCTCGAACGCGCCGAAAGCGGTCCGGTCAGCGACGAGGAATTCGTCGAATGCGTTCGCACCTCCCTGCCGTACGCCTACGAGGTCGTCAGCCGAGTGGCCGCCGACTTGCGTTCCGGCACAGCAGAATTCGCGGACAACCAGGTACCCCCGCCGGACGAGACAGCCCGCGGCCAACTGCTGCGCGCGATGGCGTCGGATTCGATTCGCGGCAGCCTGGAGCGGCATTTCGGCATCAAGCTGGCCTTCCAGAACTGCCATCGGGTGGCGGCCTTCCCGCTGTCCGCCGTCGGCGGCGACACCTACTCGACCTTCATCTCCACCCGCGCTCAACTGCTCAATCAGAGCCCGGAACTGCGTAACTGCTGACCCGTACGGTTCCGGCGCCGGTGCGTCCGGCGCCGGAACCGGCGTTACGCTTCGCCGCCCGCTCCCCATTCCCGCAGCCGGCGCTTGAGGACCTTTCCGGTGGGGTTGCGCGGCAGCTCGTCGATGAACACCACCTCGCGAGGCACCTTGTAACGCGCCAGGTTCGACTTCACATGCGCTTTGATCTCCTCCGCGCCGAGGGTTTCGGTGGTGCGGACGACGAAAGCGACCAGCCGGGCGCCGTATTCGTCGTCGGGCACGCCGATGACCGCAGCCTCTCGCACGTCCGGATGCGCGTCGAGCAATTCCTCGACCTCGGCCGGGAACACGTTCTCCCCGCCCGAGACGATCATGTCGTCGTCGCGGCCGTCGATGAAAAGCCTTCCGGCGGAATCGAAATGACCGACATCGCCGGTGGACATCAGCCCGCGGATCTGCTCCTTGCCGCCGCCACCGGTATAGCCGTCGAAGGGAATCGCGTTGCGGACGAAGATCCGCCCGGTGGTCCCCGGCGGCACCGGCTCGCCCTGCCCGTCGAGGATCTCGACTACCGCGCCCGCCACGGGTGAGCCCACACATCCCGGTTCCTCCGCCAGATCCTCCGGCGTGGCGACGGTGGCGTAAGCGACCTCGGTGGATCCGTACAGGTTGTAGACGACCGGCCCGAAGATGGCGGTCACCCGCCGGCACAGGTCGGCACCCAACTGCGATCCGGCGACGAAAACGATGCGCAGCGCCGACAGATCCCGCTCACTCACCGCCTCCGGCCCCAGTTCGACCATGCGCGCGAGCATCACCGGCACCACGATCAGCGCGGTCGCGTGATGTTCGGCCATGCTGTCGATCACCCGCTGCGGATCGAATCGCCGCCGGATCACGAGTGTCGAGCCGAAACCGATGGCCAGCAACGACATCGCGAAGCCGAGGGTGTGGAACAGCGGCGCCGGGCATTCGGTCACCTCGCGGGTCCGGAACGGCACCTTGCTGAGAATCGCGCCGAGCGGTTCCAGCGAACGCGGCTCCGACCGCGGCGCGCCCTTGGGTGTGCCGGTGGTGCCGCTGGTCAGCAGGATGATCTTGGCGCCGGAGCGCGAGAACGGCGGCGTGGCGGGCGAGCCGGCGGTGATCAGCGATTCCAGGCTGGAGGTGTGCCCGGTCTCCGACCAGGCCCGATACGCTCCTCGCTCGGGGCTCAGATCGCCGAGGATGGATTCGTACTCCTCGTCGTACACCAGCAGATCCGCCCCCTCCCGGGCGGTCACATCGCGTAGTTGTGGCCCGGCGAAGTCGGTGTTCAGCAGGATGATCCGGGCCCCGCACTTGGCCGCGGCGAAGACCGCGTCGAGCAGACCGCGGTGATTGCGGGCCAGAATCGCCACGCCCTCGCCGGTGCGCAATCCGCGCTTGCGCCATTCGTTGGCCAGCCGGTTGGAGCGGTCGTCGAGTTCCCGATAGCTCAGCGTGCCGAGGTCGTCGATCACGGCGGCGCGATCGCCGTAGCGGCCGGCGGCGAGCCGCAGCAGCGCGGGCAGGGCACCGTGACGCAGTAGCGCGTCGCCCGCGGACAGCAACGTCAACGGCGAGTCGATGCCGATCACGCCACTGCCGATTGCCAGCCGCAGATAATCCAGCTCGGACCACGCCCGTGCGATCACCGTGCGTAACAGATTCACCGTCATGCTCGAATCCCCCTGCCGCGCCGACTGTCTCGCATCGGATGGCGGTGCACGCCCATGACCCCGGACCTCTCTGTCCCCGCCCGGTGGAGCCGGGGGTCCGCGAGGAGGCTACGGCTGCGTGGCCACGCGGGCTCCCCTGTCGGGCGCATACAACACCGCCCCTTCGACGGTACGCGCCCTCACCGTAACCCCGCCGCGCACGATCGGTCGACCGCAGCCGTGCGGGCGGAGTCGCTCCTGCCGGACTTCCTACTTTCCGTGTGCGCGCAACTGGTAGAGCCCGCGGGTCTCGGCCACGACCACGCCGTCGGCGTCGGTCACCGTGGCCTCGAGGGTGAAATCGGCCTTACCGTTGGCCTCGGCGTCGGCGATCACCCGCGCGATCTCCTCCTCCGACAGCGAAGCCTCGGCGCGTACATCGGTTTTCGCCGGCTTGCGGAAGAAGATCTGCAGGTCCTTCACCAGCGGGTAGTACTTGGCGTTGTCGAAGGTGGCGATCGGAATCGCACCGCCGAGAATTTCCGCGACGGTGAACAGCACGCCGGCGTACATGACGCCGAAGTGGTTGCCGTTGCCCTCGATCGGCACGGTGGTGGCCGCGAATCCGGGCCGCACCTCGAGTGCCTTGACACCCATCTTGTGCGCGATCGGGATGGTGAACTCCAGCGCGCCGTTCATGACATCCGCGAACGCGGGGGTGTCGTTGTTCGTCTCGGCGCTGCTCGTCTCGGTCATCGCCAACCCTTTCTGCACGTGATCGAACGCCCACCGGACGTCGGTGCTCAGCCTACGACACCTTGTTGACATAGCGCCAACAGGTTCGGTGATCCCCCGCCGACCGGCACGGGCGGGCACCACCGGCCCCGCTCACGCCGCAGCCGCGGCCGGATGTTCCGGCCGCGGCTGCGGGATCGTTCACAGCGTCGGGACGCTCAGTGTCACAGCGTCGTGACGCTCAATTCGCCGTCGGCGTAGCGCGCCCGCAACCGCTTCTTGTCGAATTTTCCGACGCTCGTCTTGGGCACCTCGTCGATGAAGGTCCAGTGCTCGGGCAGCTGCCACTTGGCGAATTTGTCCGCCAGGAAATCACGCAGCTCGGCCGGTTCGGCGCTCGCGCCCTCCTTGAGGACGATCGCGACCAGCGGCCGCTCGTCCCACTTCTCGTCCGGCACCCCGATCACCGAGGCCTCCGCGACGGCCGGATGACCCATGATCGCGTTCTCCAGATCCACCGAGGAGATCCATTCGCCGCCGGACTTGATCACATCCTTGGACCGGTCCACCAGCGTGAGATAGCCGTTGGGCGTGATCTTGCCGACGTCGCCGGTGCGCAGCCAGCCGTCGTCGAATTTGTCGGGGTCGACGGACGCACCCTCCGGTGAGTAATAGGCCCCGGCGATCCACGGGCCGCGCACCTCGAGTTCGCCCACGGCCTCGCCGTCGTTGGGCAGCACCGAGCCGTCGTCGCCGACCAGGCGCGCCTGGACCAGGGCCGGGAACCGGCCCTGCGTATAGCGGTACTCCCATTCGTCCTCGCCCGTCACACCCTTCGGCGGGTGCGCGACGCTGCCCAGCGGCGAGGTCTCGGTCATTCCCCAGGCGTGCAGCAGTCGCACCCCGTGCTTTTCCTGGAAGGCCCGCATCATCGACGGCGGCAGCGCGGACCCGCCGACGACCACCTCGCGCAGATGCCTGATGTCCTGCGGCTTCGCGTCCAACTGCGCCAGCACGCCACCCCAGATGGTCGGCACCGCGGCGGCGAAGGTCGGCTGCACCGCGGCCATCATCTCCAGCAGCGGCGCCGGCTGCAGGAAGCGGTCGGGCATCAGCACGCTCGCCCCCGACAGCATCGCCGCGTAGGGCAGACCCCAGGCGTTGGCGTGGAACAGCGGCACGATGGCCAGCACGGTGTCGGAGGAGGTGAATCCCATACTCGCGTTGGTCAGTACCTGCATGGCGTGCAGGACATTGGACCGGTGCGAGTACACCACGCCCTTGGGGTCGCCGGTGGTGCCGGAGGTGTAGCACATGCCGGCCGCGGAGCGTTCGTCGACGACCGGGAAATCGTAGGTATCCGGTTGTCCCGCAAGCAGTTCCGTGTAGGAGTGCACCTGCACGCCCTCGGGCGCGGTCAGATCCGCGGCATTGCCGTTGGCCACGATGACGTGGCGGACGGTCTTCAGCGTGGGCAGATAGTTGGCGAACATCGGCAGCAGCGAGCCGTCGACGATCACGACCTGATCCTCGGCGTGATTGGCCACGTAGGTGACCTGCTCGGGGAACAGCCGCAGGTTCAGCGCGTGCAGCACGGCGCCCATCGCGGGAACGGCGGCGTAGGCGACCATATGTTCGTTGTTGTTCCACATGAACGTGGCGACGCGGTCGCCCACGTCGATCCCCAGCCCGCGCAGCGCGTTGGCCAGCCGCGCCGATTCCGCGCCCAATTCCCGATAGGTCATGGTCCGAACCCCGTCGCCCGTCCAGGTCGACACCGTGGCATCGCCGTGGAACGTGGACGCATATCGCAGCAGAGTGGCCAGCGACAGTTGCTCGTCCTGCATCGTGCTCAACATCAGTAACCGCACTCCTTCACCGGTGAACGACGTCACACCTGCCGCGAGGATAGCCGAAACCGGACGTAGCGATTATCGGGCCGACCAGATGGTCCACTTTTCCCGCGACACGCGGCGCGAACAGCGCGGGCATGGGGATGAATCGGCTGCCCGTGGCGAACCCCTGATCGCCACGGGCAGCCGTCCCTGCCGTCCGGGTGCACCCGGATACGGCAGATCCGTCCCGAATGGCCGCCGGACGCGCGACGACACCCCCTGCAGCGCCGTCGAAACGCCAAATACCCACCGGGACAGGCTTTTTGAAGAGGAACTGGTATAGATAGTAGGTTCGGCGGGCCGGAACTGTCCAGCGGAGTCACATGTCCGGTCCACTGCGGCCACCGCAGCGTGGCCGGAAATATTGATTCATTGGCCGCTGATCTCTCGGAACCGACCGCCCGGCGCTCTACTCTTCGACTATGACTGCCACGCCGTCCATCGTGATCATCGGCGCCGGATTCGCCGGCCTCGGCATGGCGCTGGAATTACAGCGCGCCGGTATCGACAACTTCACCATCGTCGAAAAGGCCGCCGATCTGGGCGGCGTCTGGCGCGAGAACACCTATCCGGGCGCGGCCTGCGATGTGCCCTCGCCGCTGTACTCGTGGTCGTTCGAACCCAAATCCGATTGGCCTCGCCGGTTTTCGCAGCAGCGCGACATCCACGCGTATATGCGCGCGGTCGCCGAGAAGCACGATCTGCCGCGCAAGATCCGCTTCGGCATCGAGGTCACCGACGCGGAATTCGATCCGGCCCGCGGCGTCTGGCAGGTGCGCACCGCGGACGGTGAGACCCTCACCGCCGACGTGCTGATTCCCGCGGTGGGCCAGCTCTCGCGGCCGGCGATGCCGAATATCCCCGGCATCGACACCTTCACCGGTCCCGCCTTCCACTCCGCCGAATGGGACCACAGCGTCGATCTCACGGGCAAGCGGGTGGCGTGCATCGGCACCGGAGCCAGTGCGATCCAATACATTCCGGCCATTCAGCCGACGGTCGGGCATCTCACCCTGTTCCAGCGCTCCGCCGCCTGGGTGTTGCCGAAATTCGACACCGAATACACGGGCCTGCATCACGCGCTGTTCAAGTACTTTCCGCCCAGCCGGTGGGCCGAACGCTTCGCCATCTGGACCTTCTTCGAGGTGATGGCGCTGGCGCTGACCGACGTGCCGTGGATCAAACATCCGGTGGTCGCGATCGCCGACCGGCATCGCGCCAACGCCGTGCCCGATGAACAATTGCGCGCCAAGCTCACTCCGGACTACGCCGCCGGCTGTAAGCGCGGCCTGTTCTCCAACGAGTATTTTCCCGCACTCGCCCAGCCCAATGTCAGCGTGGAGACCACCGCGATCGAGGCGGTCACGGCGAACGGAATCCGCACCGCCGACGGCGTCGAGCATCCGGTGGACGTGATCATCTACGGCACCGGATTCAAGGGCACCGAATTCCTCGCGCCGATGAACATCTACGGCCTCGGCGGTCGCAAACTGTCCGACGAATGGGCGCCGGAGGGTGCGCGGGCATTCCTGGGCATGTCGGTGCCGGGCTTCCCGAATCTGTTCATGATGTACGGGCCCAACACCAATGTGGGGTCCGGCTCCATCATCTACATGCTGGAATCACAGGCCCGCTACATCCGGCAGGTGGTGGAGTATCTGTCCGCCAAACCCGGACACTTCCTCGCCGCACAGCCCGCTGCCGAACAGGCCTGGGACGACTGGCTGCGCAAGCGCCTGGCCGATACGCCGTGGAACTTCTGCTCCAGCTGGTATCGCAACGCCTCGGGCCGCATCACCAACAACTGGCCCGGCGCCACGCTGCTCTTCCGATGGAAGACACGGCGTTTCGACCCGGCCGACTATGCCGAAGGTGTGGCCGGAGCCTGATTCGCCGGCACGGTGTTCACAACCGGAGGGTGGTGAACACCGCGACCGTACTGTCCTGGCGGTAGTAGATGTCGGCCGGTGCGTCGGCGAGATGAGCATCGGGTAGCCGGCTGTAATCGACCGCCCGGAGAGTGAGCGGTCCGGCCGGCGCCGTGAGTTGGATATCGACCCCTTCGGCGGGCGGCGCGTAGAACCGGACCCCCTGGGCGGGCACCGGGTTGATGTCGCGTCCCGCGACCGTGAGTGCGCGCACCGGCCCGGTATACCGCAGCGCGACGGAGGTGGCCCCACGGGTGGATCGCAGCCGCAGCCGCACGGTGCGCAGATCCGCCTCGGTGCGGTCGGAAAGGACTTCGGCGACAGGACCGGGGAGATCGTGCGCCGGGGCGGCGCCGGCGGATGCCGCGTCGGTCCACAACTGCGCGAATGCCCCGGGCGGCGAGCCGGATTCGACGAAACCGCGGGTCCATCGATCCGGGGCCTCGGCGGAAATCCACTGCGCCTCGCGGCTGTTCGCATCGAGCGCATAGGACAGTTGCGACATCAGTGGATGCCGCGCGTCGAACCGGTCGACGACCGTCCCGGCCGCCGCGAGCGCCACCGTGAGGACCACCGCCGCCGCGGGGATAAGGACGCCCCGACGGCTCGGGCACGCGTGGGTCAGGGTGAGGGTGAACAAGCCGCCGAGTATCAGCACCACGGGCGCGGTGAGATATGCGGCGGCGGCGAGTCCGGTCTGCAGCGCCGCGTACGCGGTGCCGCCGGCGAAGACCGCCGCCGGGACGAGGAACAGGGTGAGCACCGGCAACCGCAGGCGGTCGGGCACCGCGAAGGTCAGCGCGACGCCGACGACAGCGGCGAGGGCCGGAACCACCACCATCACACCCGCGGCCGGCGCCGCAGCCGTGACCACCGCACCGATCGCCGTCACCGCGCACAGCACGCCCACGGCGGTCGCGGAGGGCCCGAACAGTCGACGCGACAGCGCATACCAAGCGGCGAGTACCGCCACACACGCCATCACCACGGCCGCGGCGTAGAACTGCGGGCGGTACGGATCGACGAACAGCGCGCGATACTCCGGGCGGATCGCGGTGATCGCTTTCCACAATCCGTAGACGGCGCCCATTCCGATCGGAACCGCCACCAGAGCGGTTGCCGCCGCGCCCAGAGTCCGGCCGATCGTCGCCTCACCGGTCCGGCGGATCCGCCACACCACCCACGCCGCGAGCAGCACCGAAGCCACCGCCGCCACGACCACCAGCCACAGCGGCAGCACCACCAGCTCACCGAACGGCAGCGGAAAGTACGCGCGATTCGGCTGATCGGCCGCGGCCCGCAGATCCCGCGCCGCGAATTCGCGCGCCGCGGCGGTGGTGTTGTCGCCGAATTGCTGCACGGTGGCCAGGTCGACGTGGTCCGGGTCGTCGAACGGATTGTGGTAGTAGGCGTTCCGACCGGCGAAGGCCCAGTCGAGCACCCGGAAGCCGTGGGGGTCCAGCGCCGCGAAATCGGTATTGCTCCCGGTCTGATCCCCGCCCAGGGTCGTGGACAGCGAATCGGTGTTCGGATGCGGTACTCCGGTGACCACACTGATCAGCCCGGCGTCGGGGTGACTGATCCGCCACAGCATCGGCGGACCACCGGCGCCGCGCGCCTCGTGATTGATCACCACTCCGCCGCGCCGGTCGGCGCCGCCGGAGGTCGCGAAGGCCTCGGCGCCGAGCAGACCCACCTCTTCGGCGTCGGTGAGCAGCACCACGAGATCGTTGCGCGGCTGCAGTCCGCTCGCCCGCAGCGCACGCACCGCTTCCAGAACGGTGGCGACACCGACCCCGTCGTCGTTCGCACCGGGACCGGACGGCACCGAATCATAATGCGCGACAAGGTAAACAGTTCCCGTAGCGGCGCGTCCCGGCCAGCGGGCGACGATATTTCCGGTCTGCCCGAGCACCGCTACCGCACGATGCGGATCCACCGGATACTTGCCCACGCCGTAGCGAACATCGGTGTCCAGCCCCAGTTCTCGCAGCTTGCCCACCAGATGCTCGCGCACCCGGTCGTGTTCGGCGGTGCCGACGGGGTGTGGCCGCGAGGCGATCTCCCGGATCGTCGCCAGCGCACGGGCGGCACCGAATTCCGCAGCAGGGGCCGCGGCGTCGCGATATCCGTGCGGTTGTTGCTCCCAGGCCGTCGCGATCGCGATCAGGACCAGGACAGCGAAGGCCAGCACACCCGATACTCGACGCCCCATCGTGCGATGGTAACCCGGCAAAACCGCGAAAATCGGACAGGCCGAGCGCCCGCGACCCGCAAAGGGCAGCACCGCAACGGTTTCGATCCGTCCGAACACAAGGGTGGGATCGCCCGATGCGCGCACTAGCCTCGATCCGATGAGTCTTTCAGTTCCGATCGGGGTTTCGGTCTGGCCGCGGCCCGATGCGGCCAACGACGTCGACGAGGTCCTCCGGCTCGCCACGCAGGCGCAGCGCACGGGTGTGCGTTCGGTGTGGTTCGGACAGAAATTCGATCTCGATGCGCTGACCCTCGCGGCGGTGGTCGGGCTCGCCGTACCGGAGATCGGGGTGGGCACCTCCGTGGTGCCGATCAATCCGCGCCATCCGCTGGTCGTCGCGTCGCAGGCCCAGACCGCACAGGCCGCGTCGGGCGGCCGCTTCCGCCTGGGCATCGGATTGGGCGCTCCCCCACTGGAATCGGCGGCATTCGGCATCCGCGAGGACAAGCCGGTGCGGCGGCTGCGCGAATATCTGATCGCGCTGCGCCAGGCCATCGAGGACGGCACCGTCGACGTACAGGGCGAGCGGGTGTACGCCCGCCCGCCGATACCGACGACGGTGCACGGCGGCAGCAATATCCCCCTGCTCGTGGCAGCCATGGGGCCGCAAGCGTTGCGGGCCACGGGCGAATCGGCCGACGGCGTATTGCCGTTCCTCGCCGGGCCGCGCACGCTGGAATCGCATATCGTGCCTACTTTGCAGCAGGCCCGCCCGGCGAATCCGGTGCGGCCGCTACAGGTGGTCGCCGGTGTGGTCGCGATCGTCACCGATCGCGCCGAGCAGGTGCGCGAGACCGCGGCGCACGCGCTGGCGTTCTACGAACAATTCGATTCCTACCGCGCGGTTCTCGACCGCGAGGGCCTCGCCCACGCGGTCGATGTGGCGCTGATCGGCGACGAGGACCATGTCACCCGCGGCCTCCAGGCGTATGTCGATGCCGGTGCCACCGAGCTGCTGATCCACCAGACCGATCTCGCCGGCGAGGACGATCAGCTGCGCACCTGGAAGTTGCTTGCCGAGCTCACCGCCTGATCATTCGCTCCGGGGCCGGGCGATGATGATCGGGCATTCGACGCTGTGCATCAGCGCCTGACTGGTGGAGCCCAACGTCATTCCGGGAAATCCGCCCTTACCGTGACTGCCGACCACGACGAGCTGCGCCGCGGCGGATTCGCGGAGGAGGCGCCGCACCGGCCGATCCTCGACGACGACCCGGCGCACCGCAATCGGTTCGTCCGGATCCTCGTGCGCGGCCAGGGCGGCGTCGAGGAGCCGATTTCCCTCCTCTTCGAGGGCCGCCGGGGACGGGTAGTCGCCGAACCGCTGCCAGGTGTGTACGACCACCAGATCGGTCCGGCGCCGCCGCGCCTCGTCGACGGCGATCGCGAGAGCCTGTGCGCTGCACGGGGAATCGTCGTATCCGACGAGCACCGGCCGCTCGGACCCGAGCAGCGGATCCGCCGGCACCACGGCGACCGGGCCGCGAGCGTGCCGCACCAGTGCGGTGCTGACCGAACCGAGCAGGCTGCGCTGATAGGCCCCGAGTCCTCGCGCGCCGACCACCACCAGACGAGCCTCGTCGGCCTGGGACAGCAGCGCGGGAATGATCGGCGCATCGATGACGGCGGTGTCGATATCGATCTTCGGGGCGATATCGGCCGCCACCCGAGCGGCCGCCGCGACCGCGCGCTGGGCCTGCTCGCGGGTGCGCTCGTGGTAGGCGCACACGCCCTCGTCGCCGGCGCGGTCCTCCGGAACCGGCGGCACCGCCGAAACCACCTCCAGCGGAACCCGGTGCAGCGCCGCATCATCGGCGGCCCAGCGCGCGGCCCGCAGCGCATCGTCGGAACTGTCGACTCCCACCACCACGGGCGCCTTCGAGGCCATGCGTCCCACCTTCCGAGCGGTTCACGAACGTTCCAGGGCGAAGACACCCCCACCCTACCGGCCGGGATGGTGACAACTGCGATACTGGCGATACTCCGACGAATGCACCCGACGAAATATCGCTCTGGGAGGCATCATGCAGCACGTTCCCGACCGCTCGACGATCGTCGCGGCCCTGCAGTTGGCCGCCCGCGCCCCGTCCGTGCACAACACCCAGCCCTGGCGCTGGGATTTCGACGGCACCCGGCTGCACCTGTTCAGTGATTCCACCCGGCAACTGAAGGTGGCCGATCCGAGCGGGCGCCAGGAGCTGATCAGCTGCGGCGCCAACCTGCACCACGCCCGGATCGCCTTCGCCGAGCAGGGGCATCCCATCGCGGTGTCCTATGTGCCCGAGGAAGGGCTGCACGACCTGCTGGCCGTCGCCGAATTCGAGCCGCCCCGCGCGCCTTCGGATCGCGAACGCGCCCTCGCCGCCGCGATCCGCGCGCGCCGCACCGACCGGCTCCCGATGTCGGCGCCGGACCGGCCGGAGCTGGTGCGACAGCTGCGTGAGGTGTCCGAGGTGGACGGTGTGCACCTGAACGCCGTCGACGATTCGGTGCGGCCCCGGCTCGCCGCCGCTTCCGAGCAGACCGCCGCCCTGCAACAGTTCGACACCCCTTACCAGAACGAATTACGCTGGTGGACAGGCAATTTCGATCTTCCCGAAGGGATACCGTCCTACGCTCTGCCCACCGCCCGCGAGGCGGCACTGGTCGACGTCGGCCGCAACTTTCCCGTCCCGTCCGGAGACCCGCACCGCACCGGCGAACCCGATCACGCCACCCTGGTGGTGCTCAGCACCGCCGAGAACACTCCGCACGAATGGCTGGCGACCGGCGAAACCCTGTCCACCGCCCTGCTGTCGGCCACCGCGGCCGGACTGGCGACCTGCCCCCCTCACCCACATCACCGAAATCCCGGCCGCCGTCCGCGCGATCCGCGCGCTCCTCCCCGACCCGGATCGGATCCCCCAGGTACTCATCCGCCTGGGCACCGCACCCCACGACACCTTCGTCCCGCCCACCCCGCGCCGCCCGGTCGAGGATTTCCTGTCCTTGCCGCATTGAGGCGCCGGAGACCGGTCGCCCCATGGCGGGGTGGCCACCGGCCCGCCACACGCTAGACTGACCACGCCTGATCGTCACCCCCGGGAGGCACAGGCATCGTGGACCACTGCGAGGCAGGTGCGAATTCCGTTGCGAAACGGGGTTTTCCACATTTCCGCGCACGGTCCGCGCCCTCGTAGCTCAGGGGATAGAGCACCGCTCTCCTAAAGCGGGTGTCGCAGGTTCGAATCCTGCCGAGGGCACAAATCGGTTCATCCTGTTCAGGTCTGCCGCTGCCCTGGAAACCGAAATATTTACGGACCCGCGAACCCTGCCGAATGCGGCGGCCGGACATTGTAAAAGGGTTGATTCGGCAACTTTCTGATACACGGCGGAAACGCGTAGAATTCCACCAGGTCGGGACAGCTATCTGGAGTCCATCATGATCAAGAAAAGGAATTCACACTCGAAACTCGCCCGGTTGGCAGCAGCAGCCGGAATGGCCGCAATCGCTGCGGTTCCGGTCGTCGCAGCCGCGACACAAGCATCCGCCACCGAAGCAACGACGTCGACATCCGCAACTCAATCCGTCGACAATCCCGGTTGGGGCCACGGCAACGGCTGGGGCCACGGCAATGGCTGGGGCCACGGGAACGGCTGGGGTTGGGGAAATGGCGGCGGCTGGGGTAACGGAGGCGGCTGGGGTAACGGAGGTTGGGGTAACGGCGGTTGGGGTAATCCCGGCTGGTGGAACCCATTCGGCGGCGGCTGGGGAAGCTTCTAGTGCCGATGACCGAGCCCGGACACGCACAGCGTGCCGGGCTCGGCCGCGTCCGATACCGATCGTGTGATGCCGGGATAGACCGACCGGGCCGGAACTGGTGACCGAATGAAAATCGTATGTGTCGGTGGCGGGCCCGCCGGACTGTACTTCGCCATTTCGATGAAGCGGCGCGACCCGGGCCATGCCGTCACGGTGATCGACCGAGATCCTCCCGGGTCCACCTACGGCTGGGGCGTCGTCTACTGGGACGATCTGCTCGACATCCTGTACCGGAACGACCCCGACAGCGCACAGACGGTGCGGGCCGGATCTGTGCTCTGGCGAGAACAGGCGATCCACGTCGGCGACGACGGGACCGCATATTTCCCGGGCTACGGATTCAGCATGGGGCGAGCGGCATTGCTCGATGTGCTGTCGCAGCGGGCCACCGACCTCGGCGTCGATGTCCAGCACGGCCGGGAAATTCACGATCTGTCCGGCTTCGACGACGCCGATCTCGTCATCGCCGCCGACGGCGCGAACAGCCGCGTGCGGCAGCTGGAGGATCATCGCTTCGGAACATCGGTGAACCTCGGCGAGAATCGATATATCTGGCTCGGCACCGACAAGGTCTTCGACCGATTCACTTTCGCCTTCGAACACACGCCGGCCGGTTGGATCTGGTTCCACGCCTACCCGTCGATCGCCGGAAAGATCAGCACCTGCATCGTGGAATGCCAACCGCGGACGTGGCGCGAATCGGGATTCGATTCCCTGGACGGCGCCGCGAATGTGCGTCTTCTGGAAAAGATATTCGCGCGCGTTCTCGACGGTCACTCGTTGATCAGCAAGACACGAGGCGAATTCGCAAGGTGGAGTTGCTTTCCCGAAGTGACCAACAAAACCTGGTATCACGACAATGTGGTGCTGGTCGGCGATGCGGCGCACACGACGCACTTCACCATCGGTTCGGGCACCCGGTTGGCGATCATCGACGCCATCGTGCTCGCCCAGAGCCTGTACGAACACGGCGAGATCGCCGATGCGCTGGAGAATTACGATGCGCAGCGGCGCGCGGCGATGCGCCCGATCCAGGCCGCCGCCCGTGCCAGCATGACCTGGTTCGAACACGCCGACCGGTATCTGGACCGCAACGCCGTGCAGTTCGCCTATGCGATGGCGGTTCGGCACGGGCTGCAAATGCCGTGGCGATACCAGATGCACCTGCTCACACAGGTTCCCGCCGTGCGCACGATGCGCAGGGGTATCGATTCCGGGCAGCGGTGGTGGCGAGCGGCGCGGCGCGGCGAACTCGCGATGCCGCGGCGCTGATCTGTTCGGCGCTGATCTACTCGGCGCTGATCTACTCGGCGGCGCGACTGCTCTCGTCGCGATGCAGCACCCAGGTGCCGCGGCCGGCGGCCTTGGCCCGGTACAGGCCCACGTCGGCATCGTTCAGCAGTTTCTCGGCGTTCGCGCCCGCCACCGGGGCGACGACGGCGCCGATGCTGGCCGACATCGCCAGCAGATCGGTGGGACCGACCGGGACCGGTTCCCGCAGGGTCGCAAGCATGGTCTCGGCGGCGGCGTGCGCCGCCTCTTCGTCACACGGAGGTGCGAGCAGCGCGACGAACTCGTCTCCGCCGATGCGGGTGACCGTGACCGCCGGTGAGGTCATCGTCGCGTCCAGCCGGCGACCGACCTCGGCCAGCACGCTGTCGCCCGCGCGGTGGCCGTACCGGTCGTTGATCAGCTTGAACTCGTCGAGGTCGAGGAAACACAAACCGATGTGGTCGGCGGGACCGGCCGTCGCGACGATGGCCTCCAACTGCTCGAGCAGGCAGTGTCGGTTGGGCAGTCCCGTCAACGGGTCGTGGCGCGCCTGCCACCACAGTTTCCGCTCCATCGCGCGCCGTTCGGTGATGTCCTCTCCGACGGCGAGCAGCCGCAGATCGCGCCCACCCGCTCCGCGCACCAGCGTCATCGTCCAGGCACCCCAGCAGACGGTGCCGTCGGGACGGCAGAAGCGGCCTTCGAAGTGCACGGTGCCATACCGGCGCTGGTACAGGTCGACGACCACCTGCTGAAGTTTGTCGCGATCCTCGGGATGCATCAGATCCAGACCAGCCACGCCCGGCAGTTCCTCCGGCTTCATCCCGACCATCCGTGCCGTGGTCCGGTTGGCTTCCAGCGTGATGCCGTTGCTGTCGTAGAGGGCGATCGCCACCGCAGCGTTGTCGAACACCACGCGGAAGCGCTGGTCGGCAACCTCGCGGCTGTCCGCGTGGACCTTCAACAGTTCGGCACTGTAGCCGCGGCCGAGTTCGCCCAGGAGCGCGCCGAACCGCCGCGTGCTATCCGGCCGCTGCGACCGTTCCAGCAAACCGGCCAGCACCGTCGCGGACGGGGTCATCAATGCGGGGTCGGTCAGCTTCCACCGCACCATCTCGACCCCGACGCGGTATGCGGGCGACGGATCGAACGGCTCGGCCGACATGGCAACGTCCAGTTCGACGATCCACGTGGTCAACTGCTCGACGCGCGGCAGAGATGTCGGCACGCCACCGCAATCGACCAGGGCCGCCGACCAGTCTCGCGCCATGTCGGCAACCTCGCGCCTGTCCATCCGCGAGGACCTTCCTCCATCGCCGGACCCGCGAGGCCCGGCACCGACGACCCTCCCCATTCGCTACCAACGAGCATACGAAACAACCGCTCTGCCGTGTGGGTGACGGCGGGAACCGGCCGCACTACCGACGCCCCCGGTCGAGCCGGCATCCCCTGCACACGGGACGCCCGCACGACGACGCGAGGCAGCTGTCCGATCCACTCGGGAACTACCCCCGATCGCGGGAGAGTAACGCCCCCGGTTCCGCGTCGAGATGTCCGGATGCACCGTTTCCGCACGGCTCGACCGCCGTAACCCGGTGGCGTGGTCGGTGGCCGAAGCCCTCGATGGCGCTCACCGACGTCGCCGCTCAGGACGTGCGAGAGCTCGAGCCGAGGGCCCCTGGCGACTGATCGCACCGCATTGCAAAGTGCAGCGCAGCAATTATTTTCGAGGGCAATTCGCGAAGATCCTTGACGGGCTGTGGCATACGGCGCAGAATAGCGGGCGGGGACGGGGGCAGGTCGCCGGGCGATATCGGGGGAGGATTCGCACAGGCCCGAAATTCCTTGCGGGATAGCGACTTACATCCGGAACGACATGTTCGTTCGGACCGGCAGCACGGGGGGACTGATCAAGTGCGTCGAAATTCCGGCGCGATCCGCTTTCCTCGAATCCACGACTCCATCAATTCTCGGTTGCACACGTCCGAGTCGAACAGAACGACTCGGAATGAGACCGCCTCCAAGGGGAGTGCGAGGAAAGGAAGGAAAGTGAAGATGGAGAACACGGCAGACAGCTCGGACAAGAAGATCTACGAGAAGCCGGTGATCGCCAAATGCGGCGATTTCCGCAACCTCACCGGGGGCGTTTTCACCACGGAATCCGACCTGCTGGTCGGACGCCGCGGAATGATCTGAGCCGTCAGCACCGAGCTCGAATCATAGGGGGTTGGAGGATGACTGGCGATGCTCGGACAGGATTTGTCGTTCTGCCCGACCACGGGGCGGCAGTGAGCATCGCCAGGCGTCTCCTCCCGTGGGCGCGGGTGTTGGCAGAGCACCGTTCGGGACGTCCGATGGTCGTCGGACATTGCCCGGACCGGCCGGTCATTCACGCGAACGGCCGCGCGGCGCAGGTGGTGATCCTCGGCCACGCTCTGATCAGCGAGCAGGCCGTCCTCGACTATGCGATGTCGACAGGTTCACCGGCTCGATGGCGAGTGATCCTGGACGCGATCGACGGATCGTTTCACTCGATCGTCGAGGTGAACGGCGACATCCACCTGAACGGTGCCGCATACGGATCCCGCGGCCTGTACCGCGCCCGCGTGGACGGCATCGACATCGCCGCCGATACCGTGCACGCCCTGCGGCACCTCGTCGGCGGCAAACTCGACGCCGGTGCCCTCGCCGCACATCTGCTCGAACCCGTTCCGCATCACCTCGCACAACGTCCGCTGCTCACGGGAATCGAACCGCTCGCCCGCGGTACCGGGTTGGTGATCACACCGACCGGAACGTCCCGGATGGTGCGGAGCGCGAGTGAAAGGACCGCCGTCCGGGGCCTCGAGGAGGGCGCACACGAGGTACGGAGCCGACTCGAGGCGGCGGTACGGGCTCGGACCGCGGCGGGTGGCACGGTTACCTGCGAACTTTCCGGCGGTTACGACTCGACGTCGATCAGTTTTCTCGCCGCCCGCGGACCGGCGGAGATCACGCTGCTGACGGCACGCGGACGCGATTCCGCCAATGAAGACCTCGAATGGGCCCTGCTCGCCGCCCGGCACCTGCCACATGTGCGGCACACGATCCTTCCCGATTCCGAACTGCCTTTCACCTACGCCGGCCTGGAGGAGGGGCCGACCTGGCTGAACGAGCCCTCACCGCTCATCGCCGGCAGAAGCCGGGTAGGTGCGCTCGCGGCACTGGCGGCAACCTTCGGTCCCACCGTGCACCTGACCGGCCACGGGGGCGATCACCTCTTCACCGGACTGCCGACGCTCTACCGCGATCTACTGTGGCGTCGCCCGCTCACCGCATGGCGGGGACTGCGCAGTTTCGGCGCCCTCGGCGGTTGGCGATCACGAGATCTCGTGCGCGGCGCGGTCGAGCCCGCGGATTTCCGGGCGTGGTGGAAAAGGAATTCTGTACCGATCGCCGGTGTGCCGGAACGGCGCAAACCGATGCTGGGCTGGGCCCTGGTTCCGTCCATTCCGGTGTGGGCCTCGGCAGCGGCGAAAGATGCTGTGCACGAGGGAATCTCGTGGATGGCCGCCGATGCCGAACCGCTGGCGCCCGCTCGTGGGCGCCACGTCGAACTGGAGTCGATTGTCGAGGGGGCCCGGACGGTGGCCGTGTTGAACCGCATGTCACTGGCATCCGGCGGGCCGCCCCTGTCCGCACCCTATTTCGATGACCGAGTTATTTCCGCTGCCCTGTCGGTGGCGGTTCCGGATCGGGTCAGCGCCTGGACGTACAAGCCTCTGCTCAGGGCCGCGGTCAGCGGAATCGTGCCCGACGAGGTACTGCGCCGGCAGACCAAGGACAGCGGATCACACGACGTCGAAGTGGGCCTGCGCAAGCATCGCGACGAACTCGTGGCTCTGTGGGAGAACTCGCGGCTCGGCGCCATGGGCCTGATCGACTCGAAGCGACTGAAGCATTTGTGCGCCAGCCCCAGTTCGTTCGAACTGGAAGACGGAACGATGTTCAGCACCATCGCCTGCGAACTCTGGCTGCGCGATCTGGAACGGAATTTTCTCGATCCGCGCGACAGTAGCGCGCGGAAAGCCTGAGGAGTGGGAGGGACCATGGATACCACGACACCGAGGCCCGGCTTGTCTTTCGTGCGAACGGAATACGGGGGCGTCGTTCTCGATTTGAAACAGGGCGAGTATTGGCGGCTCAATCCGGTCGGAGCGGAAGTGTTCGCATCGCTCCTCGCCGGC
This sequence comes from Nocardia sp. 852002-20019_SCH5090214, assembly GCF_001665865.1. Classification (NCBI taxonomy): domain Bacteria; kingdom Bacillati; phylum Actinomycetota; class Actinomycetes; order Mycobacteriales; family Nocardiaceae; genus Nocardia; species Nocardia sp. 852002-20019_SCH5090214. The sequence goes on from NZ_LZMK01000235.1 coordinate 109,927, forward strand.
GACGCCGCCGATCCCGTTGCGGCAGTGCTCGATCGGTTCGACGTCGATGCCGTTACCGCGCAGCGAGACGTCGCCGAACTGGTGAGCCACCTCCGAGCAGTGGGGCTGGTGCCGTCGTGAGCCACCAGATGGCGCTCGGGACCGAATTCGAGGTGGACGTACGCAGGGGTGAGCGCTCGGCCGCGGCCTGGGCCGTTCGCGCCGCGAGGGTCCTCGTCAGGTTGCCACCGCGACGGATCGAATGGATCCTGAAGCAGTTACACCGAGGAAGTCGTCCGGCCCCGTTCGACGATGCCGAGCGATGGCGGCGCCGGGTCGTCGAGGTGAGTCCCGACGCCGCCGGAAGATACGGCTGCCTGACGAGGTCCGTGGCGACGACGCTGCTGAGCCGACGCTACGGTGCGTGGACAACCTGGTGTGTCGGCGTGCGCACCGAGTTGCCGTTCGCCGCACACGCATGGGTCGAAGCAGACGGAAAGCTTGTCGGGGAGGCGGGAGACATGACGACATTCAGTCGACTGATCGTGGTCGGCCGGCATGTGAACGTGGGTGACGATGTCAGCTGACGACGGTGAGATTCGAGAGCGCGAGTCCTGGCTGCGCCGGGTCGGGGCGCTGCTGAGAATTCTCGCACCACAACGTAATTCGCTGCTCGCGGCGACGGCACTGCTTCTCGTCGGCACCGGTTTGTCGTTGGCGCAACCGCTCCTGGCCGGACAGGTCGTCCGCGATGCCTCGGTGGGCGCGACGATCGCGTGGTCGCTCGCGGCGTTGGTGGGGGCCTATCTCCTGTATGCCGTCGCCGATACCGGCGGCAATTACATACTCGAGCGGTCCAGCGAATCCGTACTCTTGTCCGTGCGTCATCGTCTGACCGGGCATCTGCTGCGGCTGAGAATTCCCACTCTGGAGTCACAGCGGGTCGGCGATCTCATCTCCCGGGTCACGCTCGATTCGACCGTGATCCGTAACGCCGTGGGCAGCAGCCTCGTCCAAATACTCACGGGTGCAATCACACTCGTGGGCACCGTGGCGGTGATGATCTATCTCGACTGGCTGTTGTTCTCGATCGTCTTCGTCACCGTGGGCGTCGCCGCGGCGGCGATGTTGCTGGTCATGACGCGAATCGAAGTGGCTTCGGTGCGCTTGCAGGAGAGCGTCGGCGCGCTGTCCGCGGATATCGAGCGCGCGCTGAACGGCGTGCGCACGGTGAAGGTCAACAATGCCGAGGACCGCGAACACGAGCGGTTGACCGAACTGGCCGGTGCCGCATTCGCCGCCGGCGTGCGCGCGGCCCGATTGAAGGCGCTGGGAAATCCGGCCATGCACCTGGCGGTGACCGGGTCGTTCGTGGTGTCCTTGCTGGTCGGCGGTGTGCGGGTGGCCAATCATCAGATGGAGTTGAGCAGCCTCGTCACGATGATGCTCCTCGCGATGAACCTGCTCATTCCGGTCGGCGATCTGTTCAACGGCTCCGTCGGATTGCAGAAGGCCTTGGGCGCGCTGAGCCGGATCGAATCGACGCTGAGTTTGCCGGCCGAGGACGTCGACGAGATTCCGCAGGTCGGCGTCGACTGTGATTCGGCGATCGAGACCGCCTCGGCGAACGGGCGTCCCGCATTGGAATTCCGCGAGGTGCGTTTCTCCTACGACGAGCGGCCGATTCTCGACGGCGTGAGTTTCTCGGTACCTCCGCGGGGACATGTGGCCCTGGTCGGGCACTCGGGCGCCGGGAAATCCACCGTATTCTCCCTGGTGAGCCGGTTCTACGATCCGGACGGCGGCGACATTCTGCTCGGCGGCCGGTCCTACGCCGGTCGACCACGGCGGGCGTGGCGCTCGGAAATCAGCCTGCTGGAGCAGAACGCGCCGCTGCTGTTCGGCAGCCTCCGGGACAATCTGACCTACCGGCAGCCGGGCCTCGGCGAAGACGATCTGCAGCGCGCGACAGAGCTCGCCGGGCTGGCCGATCTCGTCTCCCGGCTCCCCCGTGGGCTGGACACTCCCGTGGGCGAGCACGGCGTCCTGCTCTCGGGCGGCGAGCGTCAACGCGTAGCACTGGCCCGAGCGCTGATCCGCCGGCCCGTCCTGATGATGCTCGACGAACCCACCGCGATGCTCGACGCCGAAACCGAGAAGGCGCTGAACGTGACCATCCAGAACGTGCGACAAGAATGTGCCCTCCTGGTGATCGCCCATCGCCTGTCCACCATCCGCGAGGCCGACATCGTCATGTTCCTGAAGGACGGGCGGATCGTCGACAGCGGGCCCCACGACGAACTGGTCGCCCGCAACGCCGACTATCGACAGCTGGTCGGAGCGACGGTGTGAATCCGGTGCGGGACCGACGGGTGTTCCGATGATCCGTCAGCTCGAAAGGGTCACCACCGCGGCCGGGTCGAACAGGTCCCGGATTCGGTTCCACGGGAGCTGAACCGGGTAGTAGTCGCCCCGCGCGTGCGCGACGGAGAAGTAGACGGTGAGTCCCTCCGGGGAGGGGACCCAGTTGGCGAAATCGTCACTGCCGGGAGCGTGTGTGAACAGGGTGGGCCCGTCCGCGGGCACCAGGCTCTGGGCGGTCGCGGCGAGGGCGTTCCAGCTCTGGGCCCGGTCGCGCAAGGCCGTCGGCAACATGACCGGTTGCGCGGTTCCGGTGTCGATCACCACGGTGCCGATCTGGTTGACCGGATGCGGGCCGCCCTCCCACGTGTGGTCGGTGATCAGCACGCCCGCAACGACCTTCGTCCCGATCCGGGTGACGCGGCTGGTTTCCCCGCAGCGCAGCCGGGCGTCGTGCAGCGCACCGCTCGCGTCGCCGCCGCTCGTATCGGCCAGCGAGGCGCGCATCGCCGCGTTGAACCGATCGCGCACTGCCTGCTCACCGCCCTCGAGTTGCGGCAGCGTCACGTCGGTCGTCAGCGTCGCGGTCTGTTCCCGCACCGGCACGGTGGTGGCGGTGTACGGCCCTGCCGAGGCCACGGGCGAGTGCGGGCACCCGGCCTGCTGATCCGGCGATCCGCTGACCTGCTGAGCAACCGGTTCGGAGGAGGCCGGTCCATCAGCGGCATCGTCCGTACCGCACGCCGAAAGCGCCGCCACGCCGAACCAGATTGCCACCCACACTGCTCTTTTCACTGGGTACTCCCCCCGACTGTCACCGGCGAACGGCAGCATACAACCTGGACCTCACATTTCGGCGTGCTGTGTCGTTTAACAGTGGAAGGACCTGTACCGAACGAGGGAGCGAGATCATGACCGATCCGGAAGCGAGCGCGGTGGTGGGTGAGCGGCGGGCGCTGCTCAACCTCGCCTACCGGCTGCTCGGCTCCCTCGCGGAGGCCGAGGACGTGGTGCAGGAGACCTATGCGCGCTGGTACGCCCTGTCCCCGGAACAACAGCAGGCCGTCGAGGCGCCGGGTGGCTGGTTGCGGACCGTGGCCAGCCGCATCTGTCTGGATCTGCTCGGTTCGGCGCGGGCTCGCCGCGAGCGCTACGTCGGTGAGTGGATTCCGGAGCCGGTCCCGGACCGCAGCGAGTGGGGCGCGCCCGCACCGTCCGATCCGGCCGACCGGGTGACGCTCGACGAATCGATCAGCATGGCGTTCCTCGTCGTACTCGATTCCATGACGCCGGCCGAGCGCGTGGCCTTCGTCCTGCACGATGTCTTCCGGTATTCCTTCGCCGAGATCGCCGATATCGTCGGCCGCACTCCCGCGGCCTGCCGACAGCTGGCCTCCTCCGCACGCCGTCGTATCCAGACCTCGGCACGTCCCTCTCGGGACGAGCGTGCCGAGGTCGTCCGAGACTTCAAACGCGCGTGGGAGACGAAGGATATCGAGGCACTGATCGAGATCCTGGATCCACGGGCCGTCGCGACGGCCGACAGCGGCGGCCGGGTGGTCGCCTTCCGTCATCCGATCACCGGTGGCGAGCAGATCGCTCGCGCATGGATCGAAATCGCCTCCCGCGCCGCGGAAGTCACACTTCTCGAGCGCACCGTCAACGGCCAGCCCGGCCTGGTGGCACAGATCGACGGCGCCATCGCGACCGTCTACGCCTTCGATATCGCCGACGGCCGGATCACCCGGATCTGGGCGATCCGCAATCCGGAGAAGCTACGGCAATGGACGGAACACCGGCTGTCACCGCAGTGACCATGAAAGTGGTTCGGGCGGAACGATTTCTACGCGAATCGGACATCCGCGGCTCGGCCTGATTTTCGGTACTTTGGATACGGTCACCGTCAGGACCGGTCCGACACCGTGGGGAGCGCCGATCGGCGCCGGTAGCAGGGAGCACAGCATGACCGAGGCCGAGGTTTCCGAGCAGATCGAGCTGGTGGAAGACGACTTCCACGACGATCCACACAAGTACTACGAGCGCTGGCGGGCCCGGGGGCCGGTGCACCACGTGCGGTTCACGCACGAGCGCGGGATTCCGTGCTGGGTCGTCGTCGGCCATGCGGAAGCGCGTGCGGCACTGGCCGATCCGCGCTTGCGCAAGAACTCGGCCGGCACCTTCGAACTGTTCCGGCGCAAAGGCTCTGCGGTGCTGTCGAATTCGGATGCGCAGGCGTTGAGCACCCATATGCTCAATACCGATCCGCCGGAACACACGCGACTGCGGAAGTTGGTGAACAAGGCCTTCACGCCGCGGCGGGTGGCGGCCTTGCGCCCGCGCATCGAGGAGATCACCGCCGGATTGCTCGACGAAGTGGCCGCGCACGACGAGGTCGATCTGCTTCATGCGTTCGCGACCCCGCTACCCGTCACCGTGATCTGCGAACTGCTCGGCGTTCCCTTCACCGATCGCGACGATTTCCAGCTGTGGACGAAGATCCTGGTCGGGGCCTCCGGAGATCTGGCGGACCGCGACCGCGCCTCCGCCGATATGGGCAGATATCTGACGGCGCTGCTGGCGGACAAACGCGTTCGGCCCGGCGACGACCTGCTGTCGGGACTGGCCACCGAACAGGACGAAGGCGACCGCCTCACCGATCCCGAATTGGTGGCGATGGCTTTCCTGCTGCTGGTTGCCGGTCACGAAACGACGGTGAACCTGATCGGCAACGGCACCTTCGCCCTGCTGCGCAACCGGCCCCAATTCGATGCGCTGCGGGCGGATCCGGACGGTGTCCCCGCCGCCGTGGAAGAGTTTCTGCGACTCGACGGCCCGGTCGGCTGGGCCACGGTCCGGTACACCGAGGAACCCGTCGACATCGGCGGAATCGTCATCCCCGCAGGGGAATTGGTTTACGTCGCGCTCTCGGCGGCCGATCGCGATCCCGATCGATACCGTTCACCCGACGAACTCGATATCGGCCGGAAGCCGTCCGGACATGTGGCCTTCGGCCACGGAATCCACTTCTGCGTCGGCGCTCCGCTGGCCCGGATGGAGGCCGCCGTCGCCTTCACCGCTCTGCTGGATCGCTTCCCGAAGCTGGCCCTGGCGCCGTCGTTCACCCCGCGGTGGCAGCCGAGCCTGCTCATGCGGGGACTCACCGAACTGCCGGTGCGCCCCCACGGATGAGGTGAACCCGCCGGATCATCCGGTCGGCAGTGCGGTCTTGGCCGCCACCACGCGCAGCGCGGTGCGCAGCCCCCGGCGGGAACGAGACGGTGCGCCCTCGGCGGCCGCGAACGGACGATATCCGAGAAACTTCCGCTCCGACGCGGTTTCCGGGGCGTCGTCGGAGGTCGCGGTGAGGAAGCGATCCGGCAGCGCCAATTTGTGGATCGTCCGGAGGGTGAGCGCATACTGCCGCAGCAGAGGACCCGTCGTGTACGGCAGATCGAATTCTTCGCACAGCGCACGCACGCGGGCGGCGATATCCCGGTACCGGTTGCTGGGCAGGTCCGGGAACAGGTGATGTTCGATCTGGTAGCACAGATTGCCGCTCATGAAGGCCTGAACCCGCCCGGCATCGAAGTTCGCCGTGCCCAGCATCTGGCGCAAATACCATTCCGCCTTGGTTTCCGACTCCAGCACCGACGGAGTGAATTTCTCCGCGCCGTCGGGAAAATGGCCGCAGAAGATCACCAGGTACGCCCACAGGTTGCGCAGCACATTGGCGCCGAGATTGGCGAAAAGCGTTCGCCGCCATCGCTTTCCGCTCAATGCGGGGAACAGCACGTAATCCTTGCCGGCCTGCCGGACCAGTTTTCCGAGCAACGCCCGGGTCTGACCGGCGCGCTCGGCGGTATCGGTCACCCGATCGTGGACGGAGTCCAGGTCGTGCCAGGCGATACCCCATTCGAAGGTCGCCGCCAGCAGCACATTCTGTAACGGTTGCAGCAGCAGGCGCGGCCGCCAGCGCTGGTCTCTGGTCACCCGCATCACGCCGAAGCCGATATCGTCGTCCATTCCCAGCACGTTGGTGTAGAGGTGGTGGCGGACATTATGTGCGTAGCGCCACTGCGCGGACAGCCCGGCCATATCCCACTCCCAGGTGTTGGAGTGAATTTCCGGGTCGTTCATCCAATCCCACTGACCGTGGGAGACGTTGTGACCGATCTCCATATTCTCGACGCTCTTGGCCGTCGCCAGGCCGGCCGTACCGAGCACCCAGGCGAAGCGGCCACGACCGGCGAGAATGACCAGTCGCGCGGCGGCGTCGAGGGTGCGCTGAAAAACGATCGTCCGGCGAATGTAGTTCGCGTCACGAGTACCCAGGTCGGCCTCGACATCGGCGCGAATCCGGTCGAGCTCACGCCCCAGCGCCTCGATATCGGCGGGACTGAGATGTGCGTACGCGCCGATCTCGGTAATAGCCATGACCTACATCCTCGGATTTGTGTGTGGTGGCGCGAACGCCCACCGACGAGGACATATGCGGAGACCCGCCGATCACCCGAGCCTACCCGTCCTCGCTGAACAGCCCGCGAGACGACCGAGCCCGGCCGCGCGGCCGCGTGTTCATTCCAGCCACGCGTCGCTGCGAGCCGCCCACGGATTGCATTCGTACAGCGAGGGTGCAGCGGCGGAGGCCGGGTCACTGCTCGGGTGCATTCCCCACCCGAACCAGTTGGCGACGTTCTGGTTGGTCCCGTGCCAGCGTCGTTCGCCCGGCCGGTCACCCGCGCCGGCGTTGTTGGCGTAGGCCCGGTCGGCCAGGCCCTGGGTGATGGCACCGCGTCCGGTATTGACGCCGTAGAACATCCCGGAGAAACACCACGCCTGCAGCTCGAGCCGACGGTTGAGCAGGTCGACCTCCGGCCCGGTCCAGTTCAGCGCCGAGGCCCTGGCTTGGAAGGCGGCCATGATTCCGGTGAGCTGTTGCACGTGGTGTTCGTATTCGTGCGAGAGCACCGCGAGCACGTTGCCGACGCCGTAGCCGATGACCGGGGCCATGGTGTCGAACGGCATCACGATCATCCGGTCGGCCGCACAGTAGAACGCTTCCCGATTGCTGCCGGCGGAACTGCACGCACCGTGGTAATCACCGATTCGGGCGCCCGCCCAGAGCGCGGGCGAGGACATGGGGATCCGGAAGTGCGCCAGGGTGGGCGCCCATGCGGCATCGTGACAGCTGATCGCCGCGCGGTAGTACGCCTCCGCGCCATCCGGAGTGTTGCGCCAGCCGGGCAGCCGACAGTCGACACTGGACAGGCCCACGCCTTGCTCGCTGAGCACCGGATTACTGCCGAGTTCCGGGTCGGTTTTCACCGGGCCGGTGCCGGTGTGCTGACGATTGCCGGCTACCGGCGTCGCGTCGGGCGTCGACCGCGCCGTAGCCTGCGGCACGGCCGGCGAGCCGACGGGATCCGGCGAGTGGGCCGTCGCACAACTACAGAGAAGCAGAGCTGCGACAGCTGAAAAGATCCCCCCACGAAGCAATTTCACGTCCTACTTGTACCAGAACTCGCCCTCGCAGGGCCGCCGACGAGGAGCGCGCGGCCGGTCAGCTGCCGAGTTCGGCGGCGGAGTCCGCGCCTGCGGTACCGGTCTGCCGGAGGAAGTCGGCGATAACCTCGAGTTCTGGCTCCGAGTACCGGTCGAGCACCTCGTCCATGCGCCGGTTCATGCCCGAGAACACGTGGAACAGTTCGGAATTGCGCTCGCGGACGGCGCGCAGGGTGACTGCGCGCCGGTCGCTCGCCTCGGGGTCGCGTTCCCGGACGATCCAGCCGCCCTTCTGCAACCGGTCCAGGACACCGGTGAGGGTGGCCGGGTGCAGGCCGGTGAGCCGGGACAGGGCGGTCGGCGAGACGGGGCCTCGCCGGTTGATCAGGTCCAGGCAGGTCCAGTCCACGTCGCGGAGTTCCACCCGGCCGCCGAACCGGCGATTCAGCAGGGCGAGCTGAATGTTCAAGTCGCGCAACGCATCCTTGACGTCGACGGCCAGCCGGCGCCGTTGCTGCGCGGCCGCGCGATCCGCCTCCGAGCTCATCGGCACCCTCCGGTCGATTCATACGATTTTCATATGATATCCCCGGCGCGGACGAACCCGGCAGGTCAGTGCGGTTCGACCCGGAACACCGCGATGCGCTCGGCCGCCGCCGCCACCCCGTCGGGCGTTGCCGCATCGGCCAAACCGGTTGTGACGAAACGGTTTCCGACGCTGGCGGGCCCGGCTCCGACCAATTCCCGCAGCAGCGCCCCGCGCTGCTCGACCGGAACCTCGACCAGTCGCGCGGTCGAGGATTTCCGTCCGCGCGTCAGCGTGACCGAATCGGCCGCCCGCACGTTGGCCACCCAGGCCGCCCGCGGATAGGCCTGCACGATGTAGTGCGCCCCACTCAACTCGCTGACCGCGATCGGGAAGGTGCGCGGTTGCCCGGTGCGCCGACCGGCGACGGTGAGCAGTTGCATCGGACCGAAACCGATTCCCAGCCGTTGCAGCCCGACCACGAGCGGATTGACCCGATTGACCATCCGCCGATACCGCTGCGCATCCATTCCGGCACCTCCAGTATTCCCGAAACCATATTCTATGATTTTCATATCATATCCATACAGTATCGTCTTGCGGTAGTCCCGAACGTCCGGATTCGTCGGATAGACCTGTCAAGGGCCATAGGTCCCCAAGGTGGCGCAAGTGCGCCAGAACACACCTCCGGTTCGATGTCCATCAGGCGACACTCCGGCAAACCCCGTGCACACACCCCGTGAACCTGTGTCACCTGCACATTTGCCGGACGGCGAGGGAGGTCGACCGCACCCGGATACGAACGGGCGCGGGTAACGATCATGAGCAATGTGAACTATCGTCCGGTCACGAATCGATAACCCCTCTTTCGCTTCGGGAGACCTCGTGCTCGAGCTCGACCATTTCAGCCACGGCTGGGTAACCCCGGTCCTGGCCTATGTCATGTCCTTCATCGGATCCGTTCTGGCGCTGCGCTGCGCCACCCACGCCCGGGCCTCGCGCTGGCCGGGCGGCTGGTTGATCGCCGCGGCCGTCGCGCTCGGCGGCGCCGGCATCTGGGTCATGCACTTCACCGCCATGCTCGGTTTCTCGATCCACGGCGCGAATATCCGCTACGACGTGCCGATGACGCTGCTCAGCGCGGCCATCGCGATCGTCGTGGTGTGGGCCGGACTGTCGATCGTGGTGCGCGGGCACCGGGAAGTGATCGCACTCCCCCTCGGCGGCATGATCACCGGATTCGGCGTCGCGGCCATGCACTACCTCGGCATGCATGCCATGAACGCCGGCGCGCACATCGAATACAGCACCGGACTGGTGGCCCTGTCGCTGCTGATCGCCGTGGTGGCCGCGACCGCGGCACTGTGGTTCGTCCTGCACGTGCGCGGGTTCGCCGCCACCATCGGCGCGGCGGCCATCATGGGTCTGGCGGTCTGCGGAATGCATTACACCGGAATGGCATCCATGACGGCGCACCGCATGGACAACATGGCCGAGCCGACCGGCGGTGTCGACTCGGTGCAGCTGCTCACCCCGCTGATCATGGTGGTCACGCTCGTCACCATCATGCTCGTGGTGCTCGTCGGACTCGCGGAGGTCGACGGACCCTCGCGACGCGACGATGCCGATGACACGAACGATCTCGATCTCGCCGACAGCGGCCGCGCGTGGCCGCGCGCCTACACCGAGGAATCTCCCGCACCCGATCAGCCCGCACCGGCATTCAGCCTGCAGGCGATTTCGAAGCGGCAGTCGACCCGTCGATAGCCGGACGATACGGACGATCGGCCGAGCGAACGCTCAGCCGATCGTCCTCCGGATCCATTCTTCCGCAGCGCTTTTCGCCTCCGCGACCGATCGCGCGCTGACCTCGCGCAACATCCGGCCGTCGGCGGTCTCGATACGCCAGGCGCAGGTCGTCCGCGTGGTCGGCTTCACCAGACCGCGCGCATCGCCGAACGCCTTGACCAGCCACCAGCGGGTGCCGTCACCGGCCAACTCCCAGCCGTCGACCGCATCCGAGGGGCGCACCGGCCCGAACGGCTCGTCGGCATTCGCCCGAGTCTCGGCCACCGGCCCCCTCCTCCGCGATTCACGTTGCAGTCCAATGCTGGTCGATCTCGATACTCGATCTCGATGCACATTGTCGCGCAACATATCCTCGCGGCGGATTCGAACCCCTGGATCGGCGAGCCGCGTGGCGCACCCGCCGGCGGCGTCAGAAGCGGCGGGCGCCGGTGACCGGCATCTGCGCGAGCGCCGATCGGATGACACCCTCACCGCTCGTCGCGGCGTGCACGACCGTGCCGTCACCCGCGTAGAGAGCGGAGTGTCCGCCACCGTAGAACGACACGAGATCGCCCGGTTGCAGCGCATCCAGGTCGACCGGCGTGCCGGCGGTCAGCTGGTCGTAGCTCGTCCGCGGCAGGTCCACCCCGACCTGCCGGTACGCCCACTGCACCAGACCCGAGCAGTCGAAGGCATCGGGGCCGGTGGCACCCGAGCGGTAGGCCGAGCCGATCTTGGACTCGGCGGCCTCGAGCGCCCGCTCACCGACCGATTTCATGGGCTCCGGCGGGGCCGGATGGATTTCCGGGAAGAGCCCGGGAATTGTGAACTGCGGCGGTAGTGGAATTCCCGGTACGACCGGGGCGGGTATCGGCGAGTCGGCGTGTGCGGGGCCCGCGGTCGCCACCATCGTGCCCGCCGCGCCGAACAGAACGACCAGCGTTGCCGCGGTCGACCAGGCCCTACGACCCGGAAAGCGGGTACATCGACCCGCCTCGGTTCCTGCCATGATGCGTTCCTCCGAATCTCGTAGCGAGAGCAGATTTCCGAAACACCACGGTGATCAGTCGATCGTTGGATCCGGGGAGCAATGATTCGCCACGGTCGGGGAGAAACCAAATACCGAACGCGCCAATTCGAATAACAAAACGATAAATTCGCGAAATACCTCAGATATCGCTGGTATCTCGATATAATCCCTACGGCCGTCCGGCGGGGGTCGCGGACGCATCCGGGCCGGTCGCCAGCAGGGAATGGCGGCGGCTGTAGGTCAGGTAGACGATCGCGCCGACGGCGAACCAGACGGCGAAGCGCAACCACGTCACCGGTTGCAGGTAGGTGATCAGCCAGATCGAGAAGCCGATGCCGAGCAGGGGCACCACCGGCATCCCCGGCGTACGGAAGCCGCGCGGCAGATCCGGACGGCGATAGCGCAGCACGATCACCGCCGCACAGACCACGATGAAGGCCAGCAGGATGCCGATATTGGTCAGCTCGGCGGCCTGGCCGATCGGCAGCAGCCCCGCGATCACCGCCGACGCGACACCGACGATCCAGGTGATCCGCGTGGGCACCTGGCGTACCGGGTGGGTTTTGGCAAACCACTGGGGCAGCAAGCCGTCCCGGCTCATCGAGTACCAGACGCGGGTGACGCCGAGCATGAAGGTGAACAGCACCGTCATGATGCCGACGATGGCGCCGGCCGCGATCAGACTGCCCAGCCCGGGCAGGCCGACGGATTCGAAGGCGGTGGACAACCCGCTCTCCGGGTCGATGTCGGTGTAGTGCTGCATTCCGGTCAGGACCAGGCAGACCAGCACATAGAGCACCATCGACACCACCAGCGACAACAGAATCGCCTTGGGCAGATGACGTTTCGCGTCCACCGACTCCTCGGCCGCGGTCGACATCGCGTCGTAGCCGAAGACCGCGAAGAAGACGGTCGCCGCCCCGGTGACCGCGCCGGACATGCCGAACGGGAAGTACGGGTGGTAGTTGGCGGAATCGATGTGGAAGAACCCGACCGCGATCACCACCACGACGACCACGATCTTCAGGCCCACCACGAAGGTTTCGAATCGCGCCGCGGCCCGGATACCCAGGTTCAGCAGGGCGGCGATGAGCAGGCACAACATCGCGGCGAACAGATCCACCACATGGCCGTGCCCGGTTCCCGGCGCACCCAGCATCCACTCGGGGAGCTCGATGTCCAACTGCCCCAACAGGAATTGGATGTAGCCGGAGATGCCGATCGCCACCACCGACACGATCGCGGTGTATTCGAGCAGCAGATCCCAGCCGATGAACCAGCCCACCGGTTCGCCGAGTACGGCGTAACCGTAGGTGTAGGCCGAACCGGCGCGCGGAATGAGTCCCGCGAATTCGGCGTAGGACAGCGCGGCGGCGGCGCTCGCGACGCCGGCGATCAGGAAGGAGACGAGGACGGCCGGGCCGGCGGTCTGATTCGCGACCGCACCGGCCAGCGTGAAGATGCCGGCGCCGATGATGCCGCCCACCCCGATGGCGGTCAGCTGCCACAGGCCCAGCGTGCGGTGCAGGGTGGTGGCGGATTCGTCCTGGATCTGGTCGATCGGCTTGCGCCGGAAGAACTCTCGCAGAGCGGGACCGGTTCGCATGGGCGCTCCTTGTCCGACGGGCGGCGCTGGTCAGCCCACAGTACCGATCTCACCGGCGGGTCGCCCGGTATCGGTCCCGGTGCGCGAGCGGCGGACCGCCACCGATGAAACAAGTTCTAGACATGCTCGACCATTTGTCTTACCGTCGATACATGAGCACGACGATGTCTCACGAGGCACGCTTCACCTTGCGTTCCGGCGACTCCTGGCGCGACCCCTGGCCGATGTACGCCGCCTTGCGAGAATCCGATCCGGTGCACCACGTCGTCCCCGAGAACCGCCCGCACGAGGACTACTACGTCCTTTCGCGCTACGCCGACATCTACGCGGCGGTGCGCGATCCCGAGACGTTCTCCTCGGCTCAGGGTCTGACGGTCGACTACAACAATCTCAGCGAGATCGGGCTCGGCGAGAACCGGCCGTTCGTCTTCACCGATCCGCCCGACCACACCGTCTTCCGGCGCCGCGTGGCCAAGGGGTTCACCCCGCGGCAGGTCCAGGAGATCCGGCCCGCGGTCGAGGCGTTCGTGATCGAGCGGCTGGAGAAGCTGCGCGCGGCCGGTGGCGGTGACATCTCGATGGAGTTGTTCAAACCGCTGCCCACCATGGTGGTGGCGCATTATCTCGGTGTGCCGGAGCAGGATCGGGCACAGTTCGATCGCTGGAGCGAGGCGATCGTGGCGGCCTCGGCGACCGGCGGTATCGAGCATGCGCAGGAGGCGGTCGGTGAGCTGACCCAGTACTTCATCGCGATGATCGAGAAGCGCAAACTCGAACCGGCGGACGACACCGTCTCCCATCTGGTGGCCTCGGGACTCGGCGCCGGCGGCGACTTCGGCGAAATCCTGCAGATCATCGGTTTCGCGTTCACGATGATCACCGGGGGCAACGACACCACCACCGGAAATCTGGGCGGCGCGGTGCAATTGCTGACCAGCTACCCCGAGCAACGGCAGCGCCTGCTCGACGATCCGAGCCTGATTCCGGGCGCGGTCGACGAATTCCTGCGCATGACCTCGCCGGTGCAGGGTCTGGCCCGCACCACCACCCGCGACGTCGAGATCGAGGGCGTCACCATTCCGGCGGGACGGCGGGTGCTGATGCTGTACGCGTCGGCCAACCGGGACGAGCGCGAATACGGTTCGGACGCAAGCGAACTCGATGTGACGCGGAATCCGAAGAACATCCTCACCTTCGGCAACGGCAACCACCACTGCCTCGGCGCGGCCGCCGCCCGCATGCAGGCCACCATAGCGCTACGGGAACTGCTGGCCCGCTGCCCGGACTTCTCCGTGGATCCGGACGGCGTCCGATACACCGAGGGCAATTACGTGCGCTGGCCGGTCAACGTTCCCTTCGTCCCGGCATGAGCGACTGGCTGGCGCATCCGCGCTCCCTGCAGGCGGCCGAGCGGATCCTGGACGCCGCCGCGAGCCTGTTCTCCGAACGCGGCGTGAACGCGACCCAGATGGGCGATATCGCCAAGGCCGCCGGCTGCTCGCGGGCGACGCTGTACCGCTACTTCGACAGCCGGCAGGCGGTGCAACTGGCGTTCGTGCATCGCGAGGCACGGCGGGTGGGCGCCCGCGTCACCGCCGAGATCGGGACGATCGCCGACCCCGGCGAACGCGCCGTCGCCGGAGTGCTGGCCAGTCTCCGCGCGGTGCGTTCGGACCCGCTGCTGATCGCCTGGTTCCGCCCCGACGACGCCGGAGCGACCCTGCAGATCGCCCAGACCTCCGAGGTGATCGAGGCCATCGCCCGCTCGCTGTTCACCGCGGAAACGTCCTCGGCACAGGATGATTGGGCGCAGCTGGCCCGCTGGCTGACCCGCATCATCGTCTCGCTGCTCACGGTGCCCGGCCGGGACGAGGCCGAGGAGCGCGACATGCTGGAGCGCTTCATCGCTCCCCTCGTCGCCCGGGCCGGCTGATCCCACTTTCCCGGCGCACACCGTCCCGGCGCACCCGCCCGGCCCGACGGCGCCGGACATGCCACGCGGGAGCCGTCGCGCGGCGCCACGCCCGCGCACCTTGCGCGCGCGGGCGTCGCCCAGCAGGCTTGGGATATGGATTCGCTCATCATGTCCGCTCGCGACCTCGATTTCCTGCTCTACGAGTGGCTCGACGTGACCGGGCTGACCGAGCGCGAGCGCTATCGGGAACACAGCCGCGAGACCTTCGATCAGGTGCTCGCGCTGAGCCGGGAGCTGGCCGAGAAGTACTTCGCCCCGCACAACCGCCAGGGCGATCTGCACGAGCCGACCTTCGACGGCGAGAAGGTGCACATCATTCCGGAGGTGGCGACGGCGCTGTCGGCCTTCGCGGAGGCGGGATTCGTCGGCGCCGCGATGGACGAGCGCGTGGGCGGTATGCAATTGCCGCATACGGTCTTCACCGCGTGCATGGCGTGGTTCTACGCCGCCAATGTGGCGACCGCCAGCTACGCGCTGCTGACCATCGGCAACGCCAACCTGCTCGCCGCGCACGCGGATTCGGAACAGCTCGACCGCTTCGTGCGGCCGATGCTCACCGGGCGCTACTTCGGCACGATGGCGCTGTCGGAACCCCAGGCGGGTTCCTCGCTGGCCGACATCACCACCAAGGCCGTCCCGCAGGACGACGGCACGTACCGGCTGTTCGGCCGCAAGATGTGGATCTCCGGCGGTGACCACGACCTGTCGGAGAACATCGTGCATCTGGTCCTGGCGCGCATTCCCGGATCGGATGCCGGAACCCGCGGCATCTCGCTGTTCATCGTGCCGAAATACCTGCCCGCCGAGGACGGTTCGCTCGGCGAGCGCAACGATGTGGTGCTGGCCGGGATCAACCACAAGATGGGCTGGCGCGGCACGGTGAACACGGCGCCGGTCTTCGGCGACGGGGCGTTCACACCCGGCGGCGCACCGGGTGCGGTCGGCTATCTGGTGGGTGAGCCGAATCGCGGACTGACCTACATGTTCCACATGATGAACGAGGCACGCCTGGGCGTCGGCCTGGCCGCTACCGCGTTGGGGTACACCGGCTTCCTCAAGGCCCTCGACTATGCCCGCAATCGGCCGCAGGGCCGCCCGGTGACGGCGAAGGGCGGTGCGAGCGCGCAGGTCCCGATCGCGCAGCATCCCGACGTTCGCCGAATGCTGCTGGCGCAGAAGGCCTATGCCGAAGGCGCGCTGGGCCTGCAGTTGTACTGCGGCACCCTGATCGACCGCCAGCGCAGCGCCGTGGACGCCGACGAGGCGCAGCGCGTCGCCCTGCTGCTGCGCGTCCTGACCCCGATCGCCAAGAGCTGGCCGAGCCAGTGGTGCCTGGCCGCCAACGACCTCGCCATCCAGGTGCACGGCGGCGCCGGATACACCCGCGACTACGACGTCGAACAGCATTACCGCGACAACCGCCTCAATCCGATTCACGAAGGGACACACGGCATTCAGAGCCTGGACCTGCTCGGCCGGGCGGTGGTCGCGGACGGCGGCGCGGCACTGACCCTGCTGCTCGACACCATGGGCGAAACGGTCGACCGGGCTCGCGCGACCGGCGACGCGGAACTCGGCGACTTCGCCGATGCGCTGGCCGCGGCCGCCGGACGCATCGCGACCACCACCGCCACGGTATGGCGCGACGCCGATCCGGAAGCGGCACTGGCGAATTCGTCCGCGTACCTGGAGGCGTTCGGACATGTGGTGCTGGCCTGGATCTGGCTGGAGCAGGCGGTGGCCGCCGCGCGCGGATCCGAGGACTTCCACCGCGGTAAGCGGGTCGCGGCACGGTACTTCTTCCACTGGGAATTGCCCCGTACCGCACCGCTTTTCGATCTGCTCGACGCGATGGATCGCACCACGACCGACCTCGACGACGCCTGGCTCTAACACACCGAGCCGGGCGACGCCCACCCCTCCTGGCGATATTCGGCCATCGCGCCGCGGACTAATCTGGCCCGGTGGAGACGCACCCGGTGGAGATGGGCTGGCAGCAGCTGGCGCGGCAGTTCCTCGTCGACGAGGACGAGGCGATCATCGCGCTGAACAAGCCCGCCGGGATCGCCGTGACCGGGGAACGCCACGACATCGATCTGGTCGAGCTGGCCGCGGCCGAGGGAATCACCCTCTACCCGGTGCACCGCATCGACAAGGTCACCTCGGGCCTGGTGCTGTTCGCCAAGGATCTGGCCGCACACGGCGGATTGACCAGGCAGTTCACCAAGCGCACGGCCGACAAGCGGTATCTGGTCGTCACCGCCGCCACCGATCTGCCCGACACCGGCGTGATCGACCTGCCGTTGAGCGTCGGGCGCAAGAACCGGGTGCGGATCGCGGCACCGCGCGACACCATCCGGCGGGAGGGGCAGATGTGGACGGTCGCCGAGAGCGATCTGCTGGCCGGTAAGAACTATCCGTCCCGGACCGAGTTCACCACCGTGGCGCGGACCGATCGGCACACGGTATTGCTGGCCCGGCCGATCACCGGGCGGCGGCATCAGATCCGGGTTCACCTGGCCTGGATCGGCTATCCGATCGCGGGCGATCCACTGTTCGACAAATCGGGTGAGTACGCGCGCACCCATCTGCACTCGCTGTCGTTGCGGGTGGAGGCGCCTTGGCGTGCGGATTCCGAACTCGCATTGACCGCCGTACCGGGTGCGGATTTCTTCTCGACGGGATCGAGCCCGATCATCGACGATCCGGCCGCCCTGCTCGAGCGGATCGCTGCGGAATAGCGGCCCGCCGTTTCCGGCATTTCCCCATAGCCTTCTGCTATAAAAGGTGGCATCCGTCACGCAGACGGCGCGCTGAGGACCTTCTACTCTGGACAAGTGCCGTATCGGCACACATGCGGCCGAAGCGATCACACCCGGGGGCCGATTCCACACGGGCTCGCACAGGTCGTTCCCGGCGACGGGCGCAACGGTGCGATCCCACGAGAAAGCGGACGCCATGATTCTGTTGGCACAGCTCAGCGATACCCACTTCGACCTGGATTCGCGCAACGCCGAACGAGTCGCCGCCGTTCTCGGCTACCTCGACCGATTACCGCGCCGGCCCGACGCCATCCTCGTGACCGGCGACCTCACCGAATCCGGGACCCTCGCCCAGTACGAACAGGCGCGCAAAGCGCTGACCACCGACATTCCGCTGTACGTCCTCCCCGGCAACCACGACGACCGGGCCAATCTGCGGCGGACGCTCCTCGACGGCGCCGCCGAGGAGGGACCGATCAATCAGGCCGTCGATATCGGCGGGCTCACCGTGGCACTGCTCGATTCCACGATTCCCGGCTCGGGCGGCGGGGAGCTGGGCGAGCGAACCTACGCGTGGCTGGACCGGTTGCTGGCCACCACGCCCGCGGACGCCTCCGTGCTGGTGGCGATGCACCACCCGCCGGTACCGATGTACTCGACGGTGATCGATCCCATCCGGCTCGCCGATCCGGAACGGCTGGAGCGCACCGTCGCCGGTGATGCGCGGATTCTCGGCGTGCTCACCGGACATATGCATGCCATGGGCACCACGCTGTTCGGTGGGCGGCCACTGGTGGTGGCGCCCAGTGTGGCCTCGGCCATCGGCGGGGCATGGGAGGTCGAGGAGCCCGGCGACGTTCCGATCGACTACGCGCCCGACCCGTCCGTGGTGCTGCACGCCGTCGCGGACCGGCGGCTGACCTCGATCGTCCGCACCGTGCCGATGGGCGGCCGGATCCGCGTACAACCGCGCTGAGCAGGGTTTCCGGAACGGGGTTCGGAGGCGGCGGCACGCGCCTACAGTGGAGATACTGTTCTCGATTCGAGGAGCGCGCGCATGCCCGCTACCAAGCCGTCGGTCATCATCGTCGGAGCCGGGTTCGGGGGACTCGGCGCGGCAATCGAGCTGCAGCGCAACGGTTTCGACGACCTCACGATTCTGGAGCGGGCGAGCGACCTGGGCGGGGTGTGGCGGGAGAACACCTATCCGGGCGCGGCCTGCGACGTGCCCTCACCGCTGTACTCGTTCTCCTACGAACCGAAGCCGGATTGGCCGCATCGCTACTCCGGTCAGGCCGAGATCCTGGGCTACCTGCATGCGGTGGCGACGAAACATCGGTTGCTCGAGCGGATCCGATTCGGCGCCGAGGTCACCGAGGCGAGCTTCGACGAACACGCCGGGCGCTGGACGGTTCGCACCGCCGACGGCGACATCCGATCCGCCGACGTGCTGATCAGCGCGGTCGGGCAGCTGTCGCGCCCGCGCATGCCCGATATCGCGGGCATCGAGACGTTCGCCGGGCCGTCGTTCCATTCCGCGCAGTGGAACCACGATGTCGACCTCGCCGGCAAGCGGGTCGCGGTGATCGGAACCGGCGCCAGCGCAATCCAATTCGTACCCGCCATCGCACCCGAGGTGGCCCGTCTGACGCTGTTCCAGCGGACCGCTGCCTGGGTGGTGCGGCGCACCGACCGCGAGTACCGGCCGATCCATCACGCCCTGTTCGCACACGTGCCCGGCCTGCGGCTGGCCCAGCGCCTGTGGGTGTGGTGCTTTCTGGAGTTCTTCTCCCTGGGCTTGACCGCGATCCCGCCGATCCGGCGCATCGCGACCTGGCTGGGTACCCGCGCGCTTCGCCACGATGTGCCCGATCCGCGATTGCGCGCGAAGCTGACCCCCGACTATCCGGTGTTGTGCAAACGGGTGCTGTTCTCCAACGAGTACTACCCGGCGCTGATGCGGCCGAATGTGGACGTCGTGACCGAGCCCATCGCCGAGGTGGTGCCCGAGGGCGTGCGCACCGCGGACGGAACCGTGCACCCGGCCGACGTGATCGTCTACGGCACCGGCTTCAAGGGCAGCGAATTCCTCTGGCCGATCCGGATATTCGGTCGCGACGGCGCGGAACTGGAGAAGATGTGGGCCGAGGGGGCCCGCGCCTATCTCGGGATGACGGTGCCGGGATTCCCGAATCTGTTCCTGATGTACGGACCCAACACCAATCTGGGCACCGGCTCGATCATCTACATGATCGAATGCCAGGCCCGCTACATCCGGCAGGCCGTGGCACATCTGAGCGAACATCCGGGATCCTGTCTCGAGGTGAAGTCCGAGACCGCGTCGGCCTTCGATGCGCAGACCCAGCGCCGGTTGCTGCGCACGCCGTGGACCGCGTGCTCGAGCTGGTACCGCAATGCCGCCGGGCGGATCACCAACAACTGGCCCGGCACCGTCACCGCGTACCGCTTGCGCACCCGGTCTCTGAATCCGGACGACTACGTCCTGCGCGCACCGGAACCGGTCCATACGTCATGACCAGCCGACGCGGTCCGCGTACGACCTCCGCCCCGGCGAGGGCCGTCCCGCAGTCCGCCGGTGCTGGCAGACTTGAGCCGTGACCGCGCCTCCTTCCGCCGGCGCCGAGCCGCGAATCGCTCACGGCCCGCTGCGCCCCGTCGAACTCGCCACCGCGGCGGTCCTCGGTGGGGTGACCGTCGGGCTGGTGACCATCGGCTCGGTGGTGCCCTACGCGGCGGCCCTCAATCTGGTCGCCGCGGTGCCGATGGGCCTGCTGGCGCAGCGCTACCGGCTGCGCGCCATCCTGGGCGCGACCGTGGCCGCGACCCTGGTGAGCTTCGTCGCCGCCGGCCTGGTGCCCGCGGCCACCGTGGTCAGCGCGGCGACCATCGGCGGCATCATCGGAATCGTCAAACGGCGGCGACGCGGACTGATCACCGTCCTGTTCCTGTCGTCACTGGCCGGATTGATCTGGGCGGCCTTCTCGGTCGGCATGCTCTACCTGTTCGCCGCCTCGCGGCGGCTGGTCTTCGACAACGTGCGCAATATCGCCCAGGGCATCGATCACATGCTCTCCCGGCAGCCACAGCTGGAATCGCTGGGCAACGGTGTCGTCTCGGTCACCGACAGCGTGCTGAGCTGGTGGTGGCTCTATATCGGCGGCGGTGTATTCCTGGGCGTGGTCATGACCGCCGTCTTCTCCTGGTTCGTCCTCGGCTCGGTCCTGGATCGGCTGGAGTGGCTGCCGGGGCGGGATCGACTGGACGCGCCGGCCGATACCCGCGCGGTCGCACCGGTGCCGGTCCGGTTGCGCGGCGTGTCCTTCCGCTATCCGGGTGCGCGCGCCGATGCGCTGAGCGATATCGACCTGTCCGTCGAGATCGGCGAATTCGTCGCCGTCGTCGGCCACAACGGATCCGGCAAGTCGACGCTGACCCGGCTGCTGGCCGGCCTTCCGCCCACCGGCGGCACGGTCGAACGTCCCGGTTCGGCGGGGCTCGGCGTGATCGGCGGCACCGCGCTGGTGCTGCAGCGGCCCGAGAGTCAGACGCTGGGGGTACTGGTTGCCGACGACGTGGTGTGGGGGCTGCCCGCCGAGGCCGCGCGGGCGGTCGACGTGGAGGCGTTGCTGTGCGAGGTCGGGCTGAGCGGGCTCGGTGGCGCGGAGACCGCGACCCTGTCCGGCGGCCAGCAACAGCGCCTGGCGGTGGCGGCCGCCCTGGCTCGGAATCCCGCACTGCTCGTGGCCGACGAGGCGACTTCGATGATCGATCCGGACGGCCGGCGCGAACTGGTCGCGCTGCTCGCCGGATTGCCCGCCCGGCACCGGATGGCCGTCGTCCTGGTCACCCACCACGAGGCCGACGCGGCGGCGGCCGAGCGGGTCATCCATCTCTCCGGAGGTCGCCAGGTCGACCATCTGCCGGCCTGGCCGCGCCCGGTGCGCAATCTGCGACGCTCCCCGATCGGCGAACCGCTGCTGGAGCTGCGGGATGTGCGCCACACCTACAACCGCGGCACCCCGTGGGCGGCGACCGCGCTGCGCGGGGTGAATCTGACCGTCCATCGCGGGGAGACACTGCTCGTGGTCGGCGGCAACGGGTCGGGAAAATCCACCCTGGCCTGGATCATGGCGGGACTCGTCGTGCCGACCACCGGCAGTTGCCGGCTGTGCGACTACACGGGGTCGCGGCCGGTGCACAAGCGCATCGGCGCGGTCGAGCTGGCCTTCCAGCACTCCCGGCTGCAACTGCAGCGCCAGACCGTCGGCGCCGAGATCGAGGATTGGGGCGGGCACGGCACTGGTTCTGGGGCGGTGGGCCGCGCGCTCGACGCGGTCGGGCTGGACCGGGCGATGGCCTCCCGCTCGATCGAGGAATTGTCGGGTGGTCAGGCCAAGCGAGTGGTTCTCGCCGCGATCGTCGCCAGTCGCCCGCAGGTCGTGGTGCTCGACGAACCCCTGGCCGGACTCGATCCGGAGGGCCGCGCGGAGGTGGTGGAACTGCTCGCCCGGCTGCGGGATTCGGGACTGACGCTGATCGTCATCTCGCACGATGTGGCCGATATGGAGAGTGTCTGCGACCGGACGGTCCACCTGCAATCCGGTCTCATCCTGGAAAGCCTGCCGGCCGTCGCGGCCGCCGCCGAGAGCTCGGCCGATGCCGCCGGCGCCCCGGCGGTGGCGCCCCCGGGTCCGGCCGAACCCGTACTCGGCCCGCCGGCCGACGGCGACGGGCGCGGGGAAACGGGGATCGCGGGCCCGCGGTCCGAACCGATGCAGCCCGGGACGAACGGCGCGACGGACGGCGGCCGGCCCGAGACCGATCGAGCCCGGGGCACACAGCGCCGCAGCCGCGGCCGGCACGGCGACGCCCTCGGAGGTGCGCGATGAGTATGGTGCTGCTGCGCGAAGTTCCAGTCGACAGCCCGATCCATCGGCTGTGGGCCGGGACCAAGATGATCGTCGCCTTCTTCATCAGTGTGCTGCTGATGTTGCAGCCCGCGTGGCCGGTCCTGGGCGTGGTGGTCGCCTTCCTGATCGCGATCGGCCTGATCGCCCGGCTGCCGCTGGGCACGCTGCCGCGGCTGCCGTGGTGGTTCTGGGCACTGATCGTGCTCGGCGGGCTGATCACCATCCCGACCGGTGGTGCCGCCGTACTGCGGTATGTCCAGGTCACGCTGTTCGGGCTGGTGTTGCTGACCACCTCGTTCCTGATCGCCTGGACGACCCCGATGAGCGAGATCGCTCCCGCCCTGGCCAAACTCGGTGCGCCGCTGCGAGTTCTGCGGATTCCGGTGGACGAATGGGCGGTCGTCGTGGCGCTGACCCTGCGCGGACTGCCACTGCTGATGGACGAGATCCGGGTGTTGCGCGCCGCCCGCCGGCTGCGTCCGAAGGACGGGTCGATGGCGCGCGGAGCCGCGAATCCGCTCGTGGACATTCTCACCGCGGCCATGGCCGTCGCCACCCGTCGCGCCGGGGAGTTGGGCGAGGCCATCACGGCACGCGGCGGGACAGGTGAATTGACCGCGCATCCGGCCGGACCCCGCCGGGCCGACTACCTCGCTCTCGTCCTGTCGGTGGTGGTGTGCGGCGGCGCGGCGGCGATCGGCGTGTTTCTGTAACTCGCCGAAGCAAATCTTCAGCGATCTCATGTCGAAACGGGCAAACTTATTCCGCTTTGCGAAACACGAAGTCAGGCGATTGAATTCGCCCCACTTTGCGACCGAGTGAAGGTACGGTTACCTCAGTGAGTTAGCCGGACCGCGGCTCCACGCGCAGGGGTTGAGATACGTCGGGGGTATTGGGTTCTCAGCGCGCGTCGTTTTCGGCTACCGAATTTCTTCCTGATGGAGATTGGAACCGGAATGTTTCTGCGCAAGTTCGCCGCTCTTGCCCTTCCGGCAGTAGTGGCCGTCGCCCTCGGGGCAGGTACCGTCCATGCCGATACCGGCGCACCCACGGTGCGCTACGAAACCCATCTGACGGGCAATACCGTCGAAACCACTCTCGACGGCGGCTTTTTCCGCGTCGACGCCGACGGACGCACCGTCGACGTCACCGACGCCGACGGCCGCGCGCTCGTCACACTGCCGCTGTCCTTGCGGCAGGACGGTGTGGAATACCCCCTGCCCCACCAGGTGCGCGACGACGCCCGGGTCCTGGAATTGACCGTAGTGAAGGACGCCGCGGCGGCGCGGCCCGCGCCGGTGACCCCGGTGGCCTCGCCGCTGGAGAATCAGAGCGCGATGAACGCGTTCGCAACCCAATTCGGGCTCGGAACCGCGATCGGCAGCTTCATCGGTACCGCCATCGGCGGAGTGATCGGCTTGGTCGTCGGCGCCGCGGCAGGCGGTATCGGGGCGATTCCGGGATTCATCACGGGTGCCACCGCGGGCGCGATCATCGGCTCGCTGGTGGTCGGCGGACCCACGCTGGTCGTGGCCGCCATCGATCTCATCAGCACGCTGAGTGCTCCGGCGGGCACCACGAAGTGGTACACCGCCACCACGAACTGACTCGCCCAACCGAACATCCCGAAGGGTCCGGCGCCCACACCTCGTGGCGCCGGGCCGTCGGGCCGCGGCACGAGAACGGGTCGCCCGCGCGAGTAGCCGGCCCGTTCGGGAGGCCGAAACCGGTTGTGACGGAACTACTTCTCGTCCGGCACCCACGCCGGATGCCACAGCCGCCCGGACTCGGTCCAGTTCATATACCGCACCGTGCCGGGAATTTTCGGCGTCGCCCAGACGGCATCCTTGCGTTCGTCGGCGGTCAGCTCGTTGGCGAAGGGACTGGTCTTGCGGCGGAGGGGCCGCAGGCGCGCGGTCAGCCCCGACATCTCGCGGTCGCTGAAGCCGGTACCCACCCGGCCGATGTAATACAGCTCGCCGTCGTAGCGGACGCCGACCAGCAGGGAGGCGAATTCTCGTGCGGCACTGCGACGCCAGCCACCGATGATCACCTCCTGGGTGCGCCAGTTGCGCGTCTTGATCCACGACTGGCCGCGCTTGCCGGGCAGATAAACCGAATCCTTGCGTTTGGCGACGACTCCCTCGAGCCGATGCTCACGGCTGTATTCCAGGGCGTCCGCACCGGAACCCTCCAGGCGCGGCGGGACGAGCAGCGAGGGCACGCCCTCGGCCAGCGCCTCCAGCACCTGCCGCCGATCCGCGTAGCGCTTGCGCAGCAGCGAGGTGCCGTCCAGATACAGCACGTCGAAGGCAACCAGTTCCGCATGGGCCGGATCCGCCTGCAACAGGGCCAGATTCGACGAACCCTCGGCATCGAAGACGACCGCCTCCCCGTCGAGCACGATCCGATGCCCCCGCAGTTGCCGCCCCAGCTCGGCGATGCGCGGATAGCGGTCGGTGACGATATTGCCCGCCCGGCTGCGGATCACCACGTTGCCGTCGTCGATTTCCGTGATGACCCGGAACCCGTCCCATTTGGTCTCGAAGACCCAGTCCCGGGCGCCGAGTTTCGCCACTTCCCCGGAGGTCGCCAGCATCGGCGACAGTCCGCGCGGGAACTCGGCTCCGCCCGACCGCGTCTCGGTCCGGCTCGAGGTGCGCGCTGCGACATCGTGTTCGGCGACGCCGTTTTCGGCCGCGCCGGAGCCGCCGCTACGTCCGGCAACCTCTTGCGGGTCGCCTCGGTGACCGTCGGCCGAATCCCCTTGCTCCGCCTCCTCTTCCGGCTCGGCGACCTGCGATTTCATCAGGTGCATCAACCACTGCTTGCCGTCGGTGCGGATGAAGGCGTAGCGGCCGTCGAGACGCTCGCCGTGAAACTGGACGATCACCTCGTCCGCACGCCACTTCTCGGTGTCGTAGGTGCCGGTGTCCCAGATCGTCATCTGCCCGGCACCGTATTCACCGCGCGGGATGGTGCCGTGGAAATGGAGGTATTCCAGCGGATGGTCCTCGGTGTGCACGGCCAGCCGGTTCTGTGACGGCGAGGTCGGCGGCCCCTTCGGCACCGCCCACGACACCAGCACACCGTCGCGTTCGAGTCGCACATCCCAGTGCAGTCGCCGAGCGTGATGCTCCTGCACCACGAAGCGATCACCCGCACCGGGATCGGGCGGCCCGGGCGGAACCGGTTCCGGCGTGCGGTCGGGGTCGCGCATGGACCGGTAGGTCTGCAGCGGATCCGCCGCGCCGGCGCCCAGGGGCGGATCCAAACCCGCCAGCAGATCCCCGTCGGAACGCCAGCGTTCGAGTACCTCGTCGAAGTGCAACTGCCGCAGGCGCTTTCGGTCGGCGATCTCGTCCCAGCTGCGCGGCGCCGCGACCGTCGGCTGCTCGCGCCCGCGCAGCGAATACGGCGCGATGGTCGTCTTCGCGGGGTTGTTCTGGCTCCAGTCCAGGAAGATCTTGCCCGGCCGCACGGCCTTCGCCATCGCCGCCGTTACCAGCGCCGGATGCAGCTTCTCCAGCCCGGTCGCCAGCTGTTTCGCGACCGTCGAGGCGCCGCCGGGACTCAGTACCCGGTCCAGCGGCACATAGATGTGAATACCCTTGCTGCCGCTGGTCACCGGATAGGCATCGAGACCGGCGTCGCGGACGGTATCGCGAATCCACAACGCCACCGTCGCGCAATCGGCCAGGTCCACCCCCGGCCCGGGATCGAGATCGAAGACGATGCGGGTGGCCGGACCGCGCGATCCGTCGACGAAACGCCATTGCGGCACATGGATTTCCAGCGACGCCTGCTGTCCGAGCCACGCCAGCCCGGCCACCGAGTCGATGACCGGATAGTTCACCCGGCGATCGGAATGATCCATCGGCCGGCGCTGAATCCATTTCGGCGCGTGCGAGGCCAGATTCTTTTCGAAGAACGAGGATTCGCTCACCCCGTTGGGCCAGCGCTTACGCGTCACCGGACGGTCGGCGATATGCGGCAGCAGAGCCGGTGCGATGGCGGTGTAGTAGTCGATCACCTCACCCTTGGTGGTACCCGTCGCCGGATACAGCACCTTGTCGAGGTTGGTCAGACCGACCTCGATGCCCCCGAACTCGCGGCGCGCCGCCATAGTCGCAGTGTAAAGCGAAAACGGGCCCCGCCGGAGGAGTGAACCTCCGGCCGGTGCCCGTCGTCGATCGGCGAGTGAGCCCGCTGGTGCCGGGCATCCCGCCTCGTGCTCAGCCCTCCGGCGGCTGCGGCGCCTGCGGCGGGGTTGCGGGCGGAGTCTGCGGGGGCGCGGCG
>NZ_LZMK01000236.1:0-860 GCF_001665865.1 Nocardia sp. 852002-20019_SCH5090214
ACGCTGGTCCCGTCCGCGCGGGCCAAAGCCGGTGTGGGGGCGGCAGTGTCGTGGTCGCCGCGGGGAATCGACAACGGCGAGGTGAGCGCGGCCGCCATCACCGCGTTGACGACGGTCTGCCACTGGTCCGGGTCGACACGGCCACGGAGCTGGCGGTAGGTCTCGGCGCGCAGGTGGCGGGCCTGCCAGGTCGCTCGCTGCTCGGAGACGACACCAACCACACGCGCAGCGGTGTCGATGATCTCGGCGTCGGTGACCGTGTTGCGGAGCTGGCGTTGCCGGTCGAGCACGGTGGCGACCATCGCGTCCACGGCCTGGTCCCCGCCCAGGATCTCGGCAGCCTGGGTCCGCCAGTCGCCGCGTTGTTCGGCGCGGGAGCGGGCGTGATGCTTACCGCCACGGGTTGCCAGCGTCGCCTCCTCACCCAGGCGCAGCCGTTCTTTCGCGGTGGGTTCGCGGCCGTGGCGCCGCTGGAACGCGGCGGCCAGGTCGGTGAGTTTGGTGGTGATGGCCTCTGCGCGTGTGGACCAGGCCGCCATCAACTCCGGTGCCACACCGGCGAGTTCGCGGATCGGGCGTTTGTACATGTCCCGGTCCGGGGTCTCGACGAACACCAAACCGAGGGCTTCTTCGAGGTGGTGTTCGAGGCGGGTGTTGTACAACTCGGAGGCGGGCACATTGTGGGCGTAGATCATCCGCCCATCTAGGGACCCCCACTGCCCGTCCTGGATCCGCCTGACTTTGTTGGCGATGACGAGGTGGGTGTGCAGATCGGGGTCGCCGGCGCGGGAATCGCGGTGGGTGAAGGCCGTCCCGACCAGGCCCTCGACGTCGACCTGGCGGACGCTGTGGCGGCCGAC
>NZ_LZMK01000237.1:0-1175 GCF_001665865.1 Nocardia sp. 852002-20019_SCH5090214
TCGAGTACCGCGGTGATG
The DNA here is from genome assembly GCF_001665865.1 of Nocardia sp. 852002-20019_SCH5090214. Taxonomy (NCBI): domain Bacteria; kingdom Bacillati; phylum Actinomycetota; class Actinomycetes; order Mycobacteriales; family Nocardiaceae; genus Nocardia; species Nocardia sp. 852002-20019_SCH5090214. The sequence goes on from NZ_LZMK01000237.1 coordinate 19, forward strand.
GCGGTGATCGCTTGTGCCGAGCGTTGCATCAGTAGCCCGACCACGCATCCGGGACCCACCCCGTGGTCGGTGAGCAAGTGCGCCAGCCGGTTCGCGGCTTGCTCGAGCTGCAGGTAGGTCCAGGAGTCTTCGCCGCAGCTCAGTGCTGTTGCGTTGGGCGTGCGGGCCACTTGCGCGGCGAACAACTCGGGAACCGACGTCGCCGAGTGTGTGTGCGTGTGCAGTACGGCGCGGTTGCCGATTTCGTCCAGCCGGGTGTGTTCGGATTCGTCGAGCAGGTCCACCGACGACAATGACCGCCCCGGGTCGCGGGTGATGGCGATCAGTGTTCGTTCCAGCCGTTGGATGAGTGTATCGATGGTGGTGGCGTCGAAGATGTCGGTGCGGAATTCCACTGTGCCGGTAAGTCCGGCGGAGTCGCCGGTGTCGGTGAAGCGTTCCCCGAGGGAAAACGCTAGGTCCATGCGGGCGGTGTGGGTGTCCAACGGAAGCGAGGTGACGTCGAGGTCCTCGAGCTGCAACCCGGCGGTGGATTCGGTGTTCTCGGCGAAGTTCTGCCAGGCCAGCAGCACTTGGACGAGAGGATGATGCACCAGTGATCTGGCGGGGTTGAGGCGTTCGACAAGTACCTCGAACGGTATGTGTTGGTGCTCGAACGCTTCCAGGCTGCGTGTCCGGACCTGAGTCAGTAACTCGGTGAAGGTGGGATCGCCGGTCAGGTCGACTCGGAGGACGAGGGTGTTGACGAAGAAGCCGACCAATTCGTCGAGGGCGGGGTCGTCGCGGCCGGCGACCGCGAATCCGATTGCCACATCGGGGCTGGCGCTGATTGTGGACAGGAGGACCGCGATGGCGGCCTGGATCACCATGAAGCCGGTCGCGTTGTGTTCGCGCGCTGTTCGGTTGATCTGCTGCTGCAATTCCGCGGGCCATTCGACTTTCAGGCTCGCGCCGTGGTGGTCGGTAGTTGGTGGGTAGGGTCGGTCGGTGGGGAGTTCGAGGTGTTCGGGCATTCCGGCGAGGGTGTGTTCCCAGTACTCGAGTTCGGTGGTGATGGGGCTGTGGGGGTCGTGTAGGTCGCCGAGCCAGGTTCGTTGCCAGAGTGTGTAGTCGATGTATTGCACTGGCAGCGGTGCCCGATGCGGTGCGTGGCCGTG
>NZ_LZMK01000238.1:0-643 GCF_001665865.1 Nocardia sp. 852002-20019_SCH5090214
TGCGGTCGTAGAGGGTGGCGCTGCCGATGGACACGCCCGCCGAGGCGATGGTGTTGTCGGCGCGTAGTCCGAGTTCGCAGCCGATCGGCAGACGCGAAAGAGCCACGGTCACATCGGCGTTGATGTAGCCGGCGCCTTCGGTGCCCCAGTGACACACGTGGTTCGTGGAGTCACCCAGGATCGCGGCGCGCTGGAACCCAGTGATCGGTTCCCCGGCGACCAGTGGTGGCAGGTTCTGCCAGAAGATTTTGCGGTCGGCGTTTTGATTCGCCGCGAAATCCTCGGACCAGTCGCGATCGCCGCTCTTGAACAGCGGCGGCGTCCCGCCGGGCACAGCACTCTCCTGCGGCGGAACCGGCAGCGGTTCGTCTCGGCTCCAGAGCTGGCCAGGCGGTTCGGTCCCGGTGGTGAGGAAAACGGCTGTCGCCCTCACACGTTGCTGACCGTCTTGCGACAGTGCCGCGTCGGCAACAGTGATTCGAGATCCTCGACGGACCACCGTGCTGCGCAGATCGAACGCGGCGTTGTCGACCGGTTGATACAGGTCGACTGTGAGTCGAGCGGGGATGAAGCCCTCCGGGCAGTGGGTCTCGAGTTCCCGGGCGAGCATGCCGGCCACGGCTGTTCCGCTCAGTTTGGTCGG
>NZ_LZMK01000239.1:0-672 GCF_001665865.1 Nocardia sp. 852002-20019_SCH5090214
GCGGCGATCCCTTCGCGTTGACGTTCGAGGATGAGTGCGCGTTCGAACTCGGCGAAGGCGCCCATCACGCTCAGCAGCAGGTTCGCCATGGGCGAGTCCTCGCCAGTGAAAGTCAGGTTCTCCTTGACGAATTCGACTCGTACGCCTTTGCCGGTGAGGGTGCGCACAAGCCGGCGTAGGTCGTCGAGGTTGCGGGCGAGGCGGTCCATGGAGTGCACGATGACGGTGTCGCCGTCGCGGACGAAGGCGATCATCTCGTCGAGTTTGGGGCGGGTGGTGTCCTTGCCGGAGGCCTTATCAGTAAAGGTGCGTTCGACATCGATCCCGTCGAGCTGGCGGACGGTGTTCTGATCGAGAGTGCTGACCCTGATGTAGCCGACGCGCACCGCGCGACCCCCCTTCTCACCCGGAACGTCCAGTTAGATTCAAAGAACCTAGCAGACATGCGTCAGAAAATGTGGTACGCCACCCTATTCTGACGCAATTCACCGGCCGGCCGATTGTGGTGTTGGGGTGTACCCCAGATGCGCAGGCACTGCCAGCACCACGCTCCGCAGCTGCGGCTGTAACGTGTTTCACTTCTGAGTGTCAACGGATTTCGGAGGGGACCGAACACAGATGCTGAGCTTCTTCGTCGAACGCGATGGTCGACTCGTCGCCCAGAAACTCGCC
>NZ_LZMK01000240.1:0-533 GCF_001665865.1 Nocardia sp. 852002-20019_SCH5090214
CACCACGACGACACCATTGATCACATCGGCTCCAAATTCGCGATGTTGATCCGCGGCTTGATGCAGGACGTGTTGACCCGCGCCAATGAGAGTGCCCGGCGTCGCCGTGAGGCGTTGAAGGAGCAGGAGCAGCGCGACGCGAAGAAGGCTCGTGAGCAGGCCGCGGCGCTCGCCGCGCAACGCAAGGCCGCCGAGACCGCGCTGGAGAAGATACGCAAGACGGGCTGGGATCGCCTGTCGCGCAGTGAGGTCGCGGTCGCGCTGCACGAGGCTGTGACCTGGTCCGAGGAGTCCGACACCGCGCGGCGCGCGGCGGTCGAGCTGGCCAGCCACATCAAGCAGCGGTGGGGTGTGGAGGTCGACCTGTCCAGCGGGAAGGTCACCGTCGACGAGGACATGACCCCGAAGCTGGCGGCGAAGATGGCCGCCGCCGAACAGGAACGCGCCGCCAAGTCTCGTCTGGCCACCGCCCAAGACCGCATGGTCGCGATGATCGCCGCCGAGGACATCGACGAGTCGGCCAAGGCGGAGCT
>NZ_LZMK01000241.1:0-29153 GCF_001665865.1 Nocardia sp. 852002-20019_SCH5090214
GGGGTGTTGTAGCGACTAGTGTGTGGGTTTTTTATTTTTGTTTTATAACGGGGGGGGGGCGGCGGGGGTCGCGCCCGTCCGGCGCCGCTGTTAGAGTTCAAGTGTTGTCTGCCAACCAGTCTGCCCCGTTGTCGTGGCACAGGACCGGCCCTGCCCTGTAGGGCACCGGTATGTGCCGAGGTGACGGAAGTGGGCGTGACCCCCGTGTCGTCAGCCAGGAGGATCTGTGCTTTCCGCCTTCGTGTCGGCCTTCCGGACCCCGGACTTGCGGCGGAAGATTCTCTTCACGCTGGGCCTGATCGCGCTGTACCGCGTCGGCGCCTCGCTACCGTCGCCCGGAGTCGACTACAAGGCGATCCGCCATTGCATCGACGTCGTCTCCGGCGGTGACAATGCCGGCATCTACCAGCTGATCAATCTGTTCTCCGGTGGTGCGCTGCTGCAGCTGTCGGTGTTCGCGATCGGGATCATGCCCTACATCACCGCGAGCATCATCATCCAGCTGCTGACGGTGGTCATTCCGCGGTTCGAGGAACTGCGAAAAGAAGGCCAGTCCGGCCAGAACAAGATGACGCAATACACGCGTTATCTGTCGATCGCTTTGGCGATTCTGCAGGCCACCGGTCTGGTGGCGCTCGCCTCGCGCGGCCAGCTGCTGCGCGGCTGCCCGGACGAGATCCTGGCCGACACCAGCATCTTCGGCTTGATCATCATCGTGCTGGTGATGACCGCCGGCGCGGCGCTGGTGATGTGGTTCGGCGAGCAGATCACCGAGCGCGGTATCGGCAACGGTATGTCGCTGCTGATCTTCGCCGGTATCGCCGCCCGCATCCCGAGCGAGGGCAAGCAGATCCTCGACAGCAAGGGCGGTCTGATCTTCGGGCTGGTGTGTGTCGCCGCCTTCGTGGTGATCGTCGGCGTGATCTTCGTCGAACAGGGCCAGCGCCGAATACCGGTGCAGTACGCCAAGCGCGTGGTCGGCCGCAAGATGTACGGCGGGTCGTCGACCTATCTACCGCTGAAGGTCAACCAGGCCGGCGTGATCCCGGTGATCTTCGCGTCCTCACTGTTGTATCTGCCGAATCTGGTCGCCCAGCTGACCCAGTCCTCCAACTCCGACAGCTGGTGGCAGAAGATCATCCAGAAGTATCTGGTGAACCCGGGTAACCCGGTGTACGTCCTGATCTACTTCGCGTTGATCGTGTTCTTCACCTACTTCTACGTCGCGATCACCTTCAACCCGGAGGAACGCGCGGACGAGATGAAGAAGTTCGGTGGCTTCATTCCCGGTTACCGTCCGGGTAAGCCGACCGCCGACTATCTGAACTATGTACTGAGCCGAATCACCCTCCCCGGTTCGATCTACCTCGGTGCTGTTGCCGTACTGCCCAACCTGCTGTTGCACATCGGTGCCGGCGGTGGCGGTTCGAACTTCCTGCCGTTCGGAGGCACGTCGGTGCTGATCGTCGTGAGCGTCGGCCTCGATACGGTCAAACAGATCGAGAGCCAACTGATGAACAGAAATTACGAAGGGTTCCTCAAGTGAGACTCGTACTGCTCGGACCGCCGGGTGCCGGTAAAGGGACACAGGCCGAACTGCTGTCGGACAAGCTGGGTGTTCCGCACATCTCCACGGGGAATTTGTTCCGTGCGAACATCTCCCAGCAGACCCCGCTGGGTCGCGAGGCGCAGAAGTACCTCGACGCCGGCAACCTGGTGCCCAGCGATGTGACCAACCGCATGGTGGAGTCCCGCATCGCCGAGCCCGACGCCGTCAACGGATTCGTGCTCGACGGCTACCCGCGCACCGTCGACCAGGCCGAGGCCCTGGAGAAGATGCTCAAGGAGTCCGGTCACGCGCTGGACGCCGTGATCAGCTTCGAGGTGGCCACCGATGTGGTGGTCGAGCGGATGCTCGGCCGGGGCCGCGCCGACGACACCGAGGAAGTCATCCGCAACCGGATGCAGGTGTACCGCGACGAGACCGAACCGCTGCTGCAGCACTACGACGGCCTGGTCGTCTCGATCGACGGCGTGGGTGAGGTCGACGAGGTCAACGCCCGCGTGCTCCACGTTCTGGGTCGCTGAGGCGAATGGTTTTCGGCCTCAAGCAGAAGAAGGTGGTGCCGTTCCGCACCGCCGGTGAGCTCGATGCCATGGCCGCGGCCGGCGCGATCGTCGGCCGTGCGCTGGTTGCCGTGCGTACGGCCGCCAAGCCCGGGGTGTCGACCTGGGAATTGGACGAGGTCGCCGAGCAGACCATTCGCGAGGCGGGCGCCGTCCCGTCCTTCAAGGGCTATCACGGCTTCCCGGGATCGATCTGCTCGTCGGTGAACGACCGTGTGGTGCATGGGATTCCGTCGAAGGACGAGGTGCTCGCCGAGGGCGATCTGGTCTCCATCGACTGCGGCGCGATTCTCGAGGGCTGGCACGGCGATTCGGCGTGGACGTTCGGCATCGGTGAGGTCATCGAGGCCGATCGGCTGCTCAGCGAGGCCACCCGGCTGTCGATGGACGCCGGTATCGCGGCCATGCTGCCGGGCAATCGCCTGACCGACGTCTCGCACGCGATCGAGCTGGGGACGCGCGCCGCGGAGAAGGAGCACGGCCGCGCCTACGGCATCGTGGACGGGTACGGCGGACACGGCATCGGCCGCCAGATGCATATGGATCCGTTCCTCGCCAACGAGGGCGCACCCGGACGTGGCCCGAAACTCGTGGTCGGTTCGGTGCTGGCGATCGAGCCGATGTTGACTCTCGGCACCACGGAAACGACTGTGCTGGACGATGATTGGACCGTCGTCACCACCGACGGCAGTCGCGCCGCGCACTGGGAGCACACGGTAGCGGTCACCGAGGACGGTCCGCGGATCCTGACCGTTCGACCCGAATAATACGTTTCGCGACGCACCCGTGGCCTCGTCGGCGCGGGTGCGTCGTGCTGTCTGGGGTGTTACGCCGTGCGTCCCGTCATGGTGGTGAGCGGAACCACGCCGGTCCAGCCGCACGGGCGGTCGCAACTGGCGACGACGGTGGGCGCCCCGGCGAAATCGGCGGAAGCCCGTGCGGGATAACCGCATTCGGGACATTTGCCGAAGTAGTCGAGAACCTCGTGCATTCCGGGGTTCATGGCGATACTGCGTTCGGTCACGGGCCCTCCTCACAGTCGGCGCACGGCGTCGAGACCGCACGTGGTGATGAATATCTGCTGGTCGAGAACCTAACTCTCGGGCCGGTCCGATCGTTCCGTTCCGGGTGGCGCATTGGACATCTCACAAGCGGTGCGGCGAGGCGCTGCGGGTGTGCCACAGCTACCCGGCGCCGCCGTCGCCCGCCCCGGCCCGGGTGCACGGCGGTAGCCGACACTGAATTTCCTTGGGCGCCACCGGATATTCAATCTGGTGTGCTGTTGTTGCTACTGCGCGCGTCGACGGTGGAGGTGGCAGTGGTCAACGAACGGCTCCATGCCGACATGATGACGGTGCTCGAGGGGCTCGACGAGCAATTGCGCGGCATCGCCGAGATCCAGTTGCGACGCTCCCGGCTGACGGCCACGGCGAACACCTGTGAGCAGCGAATCCAGGTGACCGTCAATGCCGACGGACTGCTCATCGACACGAAGTTCGCCGACGATATCGCGGATCTGACCTACGACGAGATCGCCGCGGGGATGACCGCGGCGGTGCAGCAGGCCGCGGCGGAGGTGCTGCGACTCGGCGCCGAACTCATGCAGCCGCTGCGCGAGCGGAAGCTGCAATTGCCGAAATTGTCGGAATTCGTCGAGGGCGCACCGGATCTCGGGCAGATGATGCCGACCGCGCCACCGGCGCCGACCCGGATCGAGGATTATCGCGACGTCCCGCCCGCGCATCCGGTGGACGGCAGCGCGCACCGCTCGATGGTGTCCGACGAGGACTGATCCCCCGTGAGCCTGTACCTGCCCCCGCCCGTACGTCCGATCGCCTGGGTTGCCGGCGCCAGCTGGCCCGACGGTGACGAAGACAAGATGTGGGCGGTTTCGCGGGCCTGGGAGCAGGCGTCCAAGGATCTCGCGGCGCAGGTTCCCGGTATCGAGAGCGCGAAAACGGCGGCGATGGCGGCATTTCCGGCCGGGGATGCCGCCGATCAGATCGGCAAGTTGTTCGATGCCTTTCTGCAGGGTGACCAGTCGCTCGCGACGCTGGCCGAATCGTTCAAGACCATCAGCGATTCGACCTTCGACGTCGGTACCGAACTGCAGTCGGCGAAGATCAACATCATCGTCTCGCTGTGCATTCTGCTGGTCGAGATCGCTTGGGCGTGGCTGTTCCCGCCGACCGCGCCGGCGGTGGAGGCCGCCGCGATCGGCACCACCCGATCGATCGTGAAATTCATCGCCGACGCACTGCAGAATGCGCTCGAACGTGCCTGGGCGAAACTGGGATTCGCCACCCGCGGCGAACTCAACGGCGCCTCGCGGTACTGGTTCAAGCACATCCTCTCCGCCGATACCTGGAAGGGGATGAAGGGACAGACCTGGAAGTACAAGGCCAAGACGATTCTGCCCACGGCCAAAGGCATGGGCGTGTATACGCTGAAATTCGGTGAGGGCGCGCTCTGGGCTCCGGTGACCAACGCGATCGTGCAGGGCGCACAGATCGCGGACGGTAAGCGGCACGGATTCAACTGGAAGGAATTCGGCGCCTCCTGGGCGGCCTCGGCGTTGAGCACCATTCCCAGCCGCGAACTCGGCCGGTACATGGGCTTCGGGATCGGCAATCTCGACAAGAAGTTCGGCGGTGCGATCACCAATATGCCGTTCCGGTCGGGAATGTTCCTGCAAGGCGCGACGATCGGTGCCACGGCCGGTGTCTTCGGCAACATATTCGGCAATATCGGCGCGGGTGCGGTGACCGGTGATATCGCGGGCGCGTTCGCGGGACCGGAAGGCTGGGTAGGTAGTGCGGCCCGCGGCGGAATGGTCGGCGGTATGCGCGGTCTGGGAACGAAGACGACAACCAATACCGAGGGCGACCCGAGATTCAACCTCTGGATGAATGCGAAGGCGCCCTGGGCCCCGCCGAAGACGCCACCCACGAACAATCCGCTGACGCCGCGACCGGTGCCGGGACAGAATGAGGCGGCGTCTACGACGAATACCTCGACGACGAACGGCGGAAACCACCAGCAAGGTGGTGGTTTCCGGGATCCGTCGGATCCGAATTACATGACGCCGTCGCGTCCTGCGCCGCAGCCACCAGTGAACGGCGGACAGGGGGGCGGTGGTTTCCGGGATCCCTCGGATCCGAATTACATGGTGCCGTCGCGCCCGGCCCCTGCACCGCCGACGCACGCAGCGGGGGCGGGCGGACAATCAGGAACGGGCGGAACGCATTCGGGCCCAGCGGGTTTCGGTGGACCGCATCAGTCGACGTCCATAGCGGGTGGTGGTTTTCGGGATCCGTCGGATCCGAATTACATGACGCCGTCGCGTCCTGCGCCGCAGCCGCCGGTGAGTGGTGGGCAGGGTGGTGGTGGTTTCCGTGATCCGTCGGATCCGAACTATATGGTGCCGTCGCGTCCGGCCCCTGCGCCGCCGGTGAACGGCGGGCAGGGCGGTGGTGGTTTCCGGGATCCGTCGGATCCGAATTACATGACGCCGTCGCGTCCTGCGCCGCAGCCGCCGGTGAGTGGTGGGCAGGGTGGTGGTGGTTTCCGTGATCCGTCGGATCCGAACTATATGGTGCCGTCGCGTCCGGCCCCTGCGCCGCCGGTGAACGGCGGGCAGGGCGGTGGTGGTTTCCGGGATCCGTCGGATCCGAATTACATGACGCCGTCGCGTCCTGCGCCGCAGCCGCCGGTGAGTGGTGGGCAGGGTGGTGGTGGTTTCCGTTCGCCCTCGGATCCGAACTACATGGTGCCGTCGCGTCCGGCCCCCGCCCCGCCGGTAAGCGGTGGTGACGGATCGGTGCCGCATCCGATCGGCAATTCCGCGGGCGCGGCCCCCGGCTCTCGCCCGGCGCCTGCTATCAACGCTGCGCCGGTGGGGAATTCGAGCAATCCGCCGAATTTCTCCCGGCCGTTCACGCAGCCGGGTGCGTCGGGGGGCGGGCCGGTGAGCTCGTCGTCGGCGCCGGTTCACGCTGCGCCGGTGGGGAATTCGACGGGCAATCCGAGTGGCCCGCCGAACTTTTCCAGACCGTTCACCCAGCAAGGCCCTCCGACTGCCCCGGTGTCGAATCCCTCCACCGGAGGGCAGGGCGGTGGTTTCCGGGATCCGTCGGATCCGAACTATATGACTCCGTCGCGTCCGGCGCCGCAGCCGCCGGTGAATGGTGGGCAGGGCGGCAGTTTCCGGGATCCGTCGGATCCGAATTACATGACGCCGTCGCGTCCCGCACCGCCGCCGCCGGTCGGTGGTGGTTTCCGCGACCCCTCGGACCCGAATTACATGACGCCGTCGCGTCCGGCGCCGGCTCCGCCCCCGCCCGCTGACCCGGATGAGCCGAAGGATCCGGGGAGGCCGTTGGGGCCGGGCAAGGATTATCGCGCGAAGTCGCGGCCGAAGAAGGTGCCGGACATCGGTCCGATGCCGGCGCACTACGACGCCCCGGACGCACCGGGCGAGCAAGCGTGGCTGGACGCGGCCGATCCTCCGCCCGCGCCGCGCGCGGCGGCCTCGGACGATCCGGGCGCGAGCGACCCGGGTGGGGGCGACCCGAATGTCGACAAGCCGTTCCAGATGTAGGCACACAGGTAGGGACTGACAATGGCGGAGAAGATCGAGGTGGATGTCGACGCGCTGACAAGAGCCGCCGACCTGCCCGAGGAAGTCTCACACAAGGTTCGGGGCGTGATCGATACCCTGCACAGCACGCTGGCCGGAATCGAGAACGACTCCGCCAACCAGCCGTGGGGAAACGACAAGTCCGGCAAGAAGTTCGCCGACGGCGACAAGGGATACAAGGCGACGCGGACCAATATGGTCGACGGCGGCTACAGCATGGCCGATGCCCTGTTTCAATTCGCCGAGGGTGAGCGGTCGGCCGCCGACCAGTTCAGAGCCGCCGAACAAGGTTCGACCCAAGGCCTCGGAGGCTGATCATGACGTTGCCGAATGCGGATACCACCGAATGGACCCAAATTCTGGGTGCGGCGAATGCCGGTGTGCTGCAGTTCGATACGAAGGACATCAAGGCCGCCACCGATGCCGCGGCGCAGCTGATCGCCAATCTGGAAGCCCTGGCGCAATCGGTCCACGACACCCGCGCGCACGAGGTCGGCGCCTTCAGTATTCTGCAGTCCAGCCGCGATCTGGCCGGTGTCTACAGCAATCACGGTGCGGCACTGTACAACTCGCTGATGACCCATGCGAATGTGGTCCGCGATCAGTTCGACACCTTCGTCGCCGCGGGGAAGACCTTCGCGGCGCACGAGCACAGTTCGACGTTCAATTTCGACACGCTGGCCAAACCCAAGGACGTCACCAGCAATGTGACGCCGCCGAAACTCTCCTCGAACGGTGGGAGTCTGGTCGCCGACCTCAATCAGGATCTCGTCGACGACAGCTGGTCGATGCCGAGTTTCCCGGAGGCGATCCAGGGTTACGGCGGTAAGACCGATTCGGTCACCATCAATATCGAGAACCCGGACAGTCTGGACTGGGACCAGATGATCCAGCTGGGGCAGACGATTCACGCCCAGCCGCCGATGGATCTGTCCGGATTCTGGGATTCGATGTCGAAGCTGCTCTCCAGCAATATGGCCACCTACGCGGACCAGATCGCGAAGTTGCAGGCCAGCTGGACCGGTACGTCGTCGGCCGCGGCGGTGACCGCCGTGCGCAATTACAAGGACAGTACGCAGGATCTGATCGACGCCATCAAGGTGACCGGTGCCAGTCTGCGGTACACCAGCGACTGGCTCGAGGCCACGCGCAAGTCGATGCCCACTCCCGGACAGCCGGAGAAGACGGGCTGCAAACATCACCACACCGACGAATACCGCGCGAATTACAAGAAGTACTACGCGGAACCGATGAAATCGACGATCTCGACGATTCCGACGATCGCCATCCCGGGCCAGGCGAGCGGTGGTAGCACGTCGGGTAGTGGATCCGGGTCGGGCAGCGGCTCGGGCTCGGGCTCGGGTTCGGGCAGCGGGTCGGGGAGTGGTTCGGGTTCGGGCTACGGCAGTGGTTCGGGCTATGGGAGCGGTTCTGGATACGGCAGCGGTTCGGGCTACGGCAGCGGTTCCGGATACGGGAGCGGCTCGGGTTACGGCAGCGGATCCGGTTACGGCAGCGGCTCGGGATATGACAGCGGTTCGGGTAACGGCTCCGGCAGCGGCTCGGGTTACGGCAGTGGGTCGGGCTATGGCAGCGGATCCGGGTACGGCAGTGGGTCGGGTAGTGGCGCCACATCGCAGCAGCTGCAGGAGGCCTACCAGCAGGGCTACCAGGTCGGCTACGAAGAGGGTTCGCACAGTTCGGGTTCCGGCAGTGGCTCCGGCTACGGAGGCGGTTACGGCAGTGGTTCGGGCTACGACAGTGGTTCCGGTTACGGCGGCGGATCCGGTTACGGCAGTGGCGACGGCTACGGGAGTGGCCAGGGCTACGGCAGCGGCCAAGGCTATGGCAGCGGGCAGGGCTACGGCAGCGGTTCCGACTACGGCTCGGGCTACGGCGGTGGCGCGGGCGGCGGTTACGGAGGTGGTACGGGCGGCGGTTACGGCGGCGGATCCGGGGCGAGCTCGGGTTCGGGTCGCACCGGCAAGAGTTCGCCGATGCCGAGCAACTACGACAGCATGCCGGGCAGCGGCGAGTCCAACCAGCAACTACCGAATCTGAGCGACCTGCTCAATTCCGCCGGACTCGGCGACACCGGCGGATCCTCCGGCGGCAGTTCCGGTCCCAGCAGCACGCCGTACTCCGGTCCGACCGGCAGTGGCACCGGCTCGTCGACCGGCACCGGATCCACCTCGGGGACGGGTTCGTCGTCGATTCCGTCGAGTCTCGGTAAGACCCAGCAGTCCGGGGCGGGCGCGGCCAAGAACGGTCAGCAGCAGCTGCCGTCACTCGACGATCTCCTGTCCGGCCTTGCGGGAGAACAGAATACGGAGGCCGGAACCGGCACCACCGGCGACAGCGCCGGTCGGACGGTGCCGTCCTTCGGTAATTCGGCGACGACGGGAAGTGCGAATCCGCTGGAGTCGCTGCTGTCCGGCGGGACGGGCAACTCGAACCCGCTCACGTCGCTGCTCGGAGGGAGCGCAGGTGGCACCAATCCGCTCGAATCGCTGCTCTCGGGCGGCGAACAGGCACTGAACCAGCTCGGGCAGACGGCCCACGACAGCCTGTCCGGCTTGGGGCAACTGCTCTCCGGCATTCCTGGGTTCGATCAGTTGCTGGCGAGCAATCCGGATCTGCGTCATCTTCTGTCCGGTATCCCCGGTCTGGACCAGTTGGTCTCGGGATCGACCGGGGTGGATCAACTGCTCTCCGGCAATCCGGATCTGAGCCACCTGCTTTCCGGGATTCCCGGCCTGGATCAACTGTTGTCCGGTACGGGCGATACCGATCCGCTGCACTCGCTGGCGGAACGGCTGCGGGACCTCAGCCACACCCCGGGTATGGAGGGGCTGTCGGATATCGCGGCACAACTGGATCCCGGCGGCGACAGCGCCGGCGGGGGAGGCGCCGATGCCGGTGGCGGGGCCGGTGACGGTGGTGGAGTCGGTGGCGGTGTCGGGCCCGACGATGCGACACCGCCCCAGCAACTCGATCAACCGCGGCAACCGGACAAGTTCCCGCGCGCATCGCTACCGGCGGACGTCTCCACCTATGGTGCCGGACACCACGATTCGTACGATCAGCAGGCCGGTCAGCCCGGACAACCCGGCCAGCCCGGTATGGCGGGTACCCCGGCGTCGAGCGCGGGCAATTCCGGACCGCAGGGTCAGCACCGGCGGCCGAAATACCTGACGTCCACGGACTGGCTCGACGACGCGATGGGCGACACCCCGTTCCGGGTCAAGCCGGTGATCGAACCATGAACGAGGAAATGTGAACAGGTGGACCCTGACGGACCTGGAATTCAAGGTGTTGTGCGATACCCGATTCTTCGGTCTGGTGCCGTCGATGTTCAGCATCACCAGCCGCATCCCGTATCTGGACGACTACGAGCGCGAATGGCGCCGCATCCGAGCGGAGTTGGAGAACCGCGGTGACAGCGCTTTCGAGGCGATCGTGGACACCATGGTGCTGCCGGAGGTGCTGGTCGGCGGCGAGGCGTGGGAGGATTCGGATTTCGACAATCCGAACAAGCGGGTGCGCTTCTATGCCGGGCGGCTCGGCTCCCGTGGGTTCGTCGTGGTGCAGTTGCCGGGCGAAACCCTCAGACACGCCGAAGGTTTCACCATCACCGCCTGCGATCCGCGGGCGCTCGGTGAGACGGTCGTCGGACTGCTGCCGGCGGCCGGACCGGGTCGGCGCGGACCGATCGAGATCGAGATCGGCGAGAGCACCGGCCGGTCCTCCGGTGGCGGTTCGATGGTCGCCGACGACGATGACGACTACCGCGGGCTCACCAGTGCGGCCTTCTTCGACATTCCCGCGACTCACACCGGCACCGTTCGATTGACCCAGGGCAGATCGAAATTCGGTCCCCGCGGCCGCATCTCGGTGGCCCGGCTGTGGCGCGATCTGCCCGACGACGGTCGCTATGTGATTCCCCTGGAGGAACCGGCGCCGGTGGCCGTCGGGATGGGCTCGGCGGGACTGGCCGACTGGATCGACACCGAGGCCGAGCACATCGTGCAGCGGATGAACGACTATCAGGAGGTGGACGAGTGAGCGCGCCGCTCACGCCTCGAGCAGGAGCGTGACCGGCCCGTCGTTCACCAGCGACACCTGCATGTGCGCGCCGAAGCGGCCGGTCGCGACGGTGGCGCCGAGATCGCGCAGTGCTGCGGCGAATTCGTCGACCAGGGGTTCGGCGACCGCTCCGGGTGCCGCGGCCGACCAGGAGGGCCGCCGGCCCTTCGCGGTATCGGCGTAGAGGGTGAACTGGCTGACCACCAGGATCGGCGCGCCCAGGTCGGCGGCCGAGCGTTCGCCCCCCAGAATGCGCAGGCGAAACAACTTGTCCGCCAGCGTCTTCGCGAGCGCGGCGGTATCGGTGCCGGTGACGCCCACCAGGGCGAGCAGGCCGTGCGGCACTCCCATCGCGGGCGGGTCGATCTCGCCCACCACCTCGTCGTCGACCGTGACCCGGGCCGAGCTGACGCGCTGTACCAGGATTCGCATGCCCCCCATCATCGGTTACCGGCCGCCGCGGTGGGTTTCGCGGTGGCTTTCGGGACCGGCCACCCGGAGTTCACGTCGGCGCCACTGATGATTCTCCCGGGACTGCCATCGTCGAAGACCAGCGTCGACGGGCGCCGGCCGGCAGTGCGATGGAGGGACGGACGATGGCGGACGAGATCGAGGTCGAGGTGGCGAAACTCCGCACGGCCGCCGGGAAGACGCAGGACGTGCGTGACCACATCGAACAGGTGCTGACGAAACTGCAGGGTAAGACCACCGGCTACGGAAACTGCTGGGGGGATGACAGTCTGGGCAAGCAGTTCGCCGGTACCGGCAGCGGCGACGGCTACCTCGCCGCACACGACAACATGGTCACCGGCGCGCGTAACTTCTCCACCGCCTTCGAGAAGTTCTCCGACGGCCAGAACGACAGTGCCACCTATCTGGAGACCATGGAGCACGGCAACACCTACGGCTTCAAGTGATCGAACAGCCGCGGATCGAGCGCCCATGACGAACGAGCATATGAAGGCCGAGCTGGCGGGAATCATCGGCGAGGCCAAACAGCAACTGCGCGTGATCGCCGAAATCCAGCGTGACCGTGCGGAATTGACCGGCACCGCGTCGGTGCGCAAGAACCGGGTGACGGTCAGCGTGAATGCCGACGGCACCGTCATCGAGACCAAGTTCGGCGCCGGAATCGAGGATCTCAGTTATTCCGAGATCGCTCGGGCGGTGACCGAGGCCGCCCAGCAGGCGTCGAAGAATCTGGCGCAGCGGCATCGGGAACTGATGGCGCCGCTGCAGGAACGCCGGGCCCGGTTGCCCAAACTCACCGATCTGATCGAGGGCATGCCCGATATGCGCCTGCCGACCGCACCGGAACCCTCACTGGCGCCGCCGGATTCACCGGATCGAACCGCCGCCTACGGCGAGGACGAGCTCCGGTTCGCGGATGCGGAGACCTATCCGGTCGAACCGGAACGCCGAGTCACCGACTCCAGTTGGTGACCCGGGGTAACCGCGCATGATCGAGTTTCCCAGCTGGCTCGAGTGGCTGGGTGCGGCCATCGGGATGGAGTGGCCGCACGGCAACGAAGACGATATGTGGTCGCTGGCAGGCGACTGGCATACCGCCGCCGGCGAACTGCGCGACATCCTGAGCCTGATGGACGACGCCAAATCCGCGACACTGGCCGCGTACCCGTCCGGCGACGGCCAGCAGCAGATGATCGACACCTTCGACAGCATGCGCCACGGCAAGGATTCGCTGGAGGCGCTGGCGGGATACTTCGATCAGGTCGGGGATTCGGTCTACGGCGGCGGTACGCAGATCGAATACACCAAGCTGATGTTCTATTCGACGCTGGTGATCACCGCCGCCGATATCGCCGCGGTGTGGATCTTCCCGCCGACGGCTCCCGCGGAGGAAGCGGGCATCATCGTCGCAACCCGTGTCGCGGTGCGGATGATGATGCGCCGGGTACTCGACGCGATGGCCGGTTGGGCGGGCCGGTTGGCCGAGAACGCGTTGGTGCGCTTCATGTTCCGCCATGTGCTGCTGAATGCGGCCCTCGGGGCGATCCAGGATTTCGCGGTGCAGCAGTGGCAGGTGTGGGAGGGGCACCGCAAGAGCATCGACTGGCAGCAGCTCGAGGTCACCACCTTCGCCGCGGGTGTCGGTGGCGCGGCCGGCGGCGCCTTCGGTGAGGCGATGGGCAAGAAGTTCGGCAACGCCTTCCGCAACGAGGTCGGCGACGTCACCTCGAAGTGGGGCGTCAATCTCACCCGCGCGGGGATCGGCGCGGGATCGGGCCTGGTCAACTCGGTGGCAGCCTTCGGGGGCTCGGTCGGCTGGCAGTTCGCCTCCGATCTGGCGCACGGTGATCTGGACACCGCGCTGAAGAATCTGAAGAATACGCACGTCGATTGGCGCATGTTCAGCGCCGGAGCGATCACCGGCGGGGCGTCGGCGGTGAATCACAATATGGCGCACAGCCATTTCGAGAACTCGCCGTTCTGGAAGCTGAACGCGCCGCGGCCGGATCTGGGCAATATCGGTGATCTGCACGGCTCCACCCACGACGGCACCGTGCCGAACGCCCATGTCGACCTGTCCGACAGCAATGGCGCTGTGCCGCACGGTGATTCCGCTACCGGCCTGAACGGCGAGCCGGGATCCTCCGGGTCCGTGCGCGGCGGGGCGGTGACCAACGGTCACGACAGCCACGCGGGTGCGCCGACTACGACGGCCGGCACCCACGAGCGCCCGGCATCCGACGCCGGTGGTACGCCGGAACAGACCGCGCCACAAGATCGTTCGGATACCTCCGAGACCACACCGTCGACTCCGCCGGCGGAGCGTCCCGGGTCGGAGGGCTCGAGTACGCCGTCCGAATCCGCGACATCCACCGGACCGGTATCCGACTCGTCGCCGACTCCTCCGGCTCGCAGCGAGGTGCCGGGCGGCGCGCACGATTCCACCACCGCGGACACCGCCGCGACACCGAGCGGTGGTACGCACGAAAACGTCACGCCGACAACGGCTCCCGCCTCCGAATCGGCGTCCCATGCCTCGGGGGCCGTACCCGCCGGCAGCGAAGCGGGCACGGCCGCCGGTCCTGCCGCATCGTCCGGACCGGCCGAGTCGGCGAGTTCCGCCGCCGCCCCGGGACCGGCGGCATCGTCCGGCCCGAGCGCTTCGTCGGGGCCGAGTACGTCGGGATCGAGCGCATCGTCGGGGCCGAGTGCGTCGTCGGGATCGAGCGCGTCGTCGGGATCGAGCGCGACGGGCCCCGGAGCGTCGACCGACTCGAGCGCGACAGCCGGTGCGTCGACGGGCTCCACGGCCGCGTCCGGAGCGTCGCCGGTCGACGCTCGCGGACCCGCGTCCGGCGGTGCCGAGGCGCCCCGGACCGGGGAGGTGCGCACGCCCGACGCCAGGACCGGCGCCGACGGACGTGCCGCCGCCGATCTCGGCCGCGGTTCCGCCACCGATGCCCGGCAGCAGGGCAGAGCCGGTGCGGCCGACCCGTCCGCGGCCCGCCCCGCTGCCGATATGCGGGTGCAGGCTCGAGTCGGCGACTCCGAGGGCCCGCGCGCCGCGACCCGGCCCGGCGCGAGCGAGGGCGAACGGGTCACCGCCAAACCGGACCGCGCGGACACCGCCCAGCCGCGAGACCGCGCCGGTGCCGGCCCGCGCACGGACCAACCACGCGGGTCCGAACCGACACGCGCGAGCGAACGTCCCGAAAACACTCGCACCCCAAGCAAATCCGATCAACCCACCGCGCAACGGCCGGACCGACCGGCGTCCCGCGACGAGGTACGCGCACCCGAACGTCAGCCCGCGCCACTGCGGGATCTGGACGGCGCCGGAACGCGTGACGAGGCCACGAGCGATGAGGCAGGAACTCGTGGCAAGGCCGGAACCGGAGACGACACCGCGAGGCGCGACGAAGGAACCGCGGGTGACGAGCCGGGGGTGCGTCGTGCCGACGAACCGGAGTCCAACGAACCGGATGCGGCGCAAGTCGATCGGCCCGCGCGTGCCGAGGATTCGCCGGAGCAGTCGGCCGAGCCCGCGCGCGGAGACGGCCGAGATCCGGGCGATTCGACCGAGCCCGTGCAACGGGAGACCGAGCGGCGCGATGCCGACACGTCGACCCCGCGCGATACGGACGAGACGGTCCCACGCGACCCCGAGCGGCGCGATGCCGGCACCTCCACCCCGCGCGATCGGGACGAGACGGGCCGGCGGGACCCCGAGCAGCGTGACACCGACGCGTCTGCCCTGCGCGATTCCGACAGCACCGAGCCGCCCGTCAGTGAGCATGCCGGCCCGAGGGATGCCGAGCATGCCGGTCCGCGTGATTCGGACGGTGCCCGCCCGCTGGACGACCGCGCGCCTACCCGCGATTCCGCCAGGGCTGTACCGGGGGCCGACGAGTCCGTTTCCTCCCGGGACGCCGACTCGGCGGTTCACGCCGATGCCGCCGCACCCCGCGACGCGGATTCGGGCGTCTCGAACCATCCGGACGAGCCGGGTGTGCGGCACGACCGGGCCGACGATGCGGGTACGCCGCGCGACGACACCGGCGATCCGGCGCGAGACCCGTCGCATCCGGACGAGGCCCGATCCGAACACGATGCCGCGCAGGACAAATCGAATGCGGAACCGGGTGGACCACGACGGCGCCCCGCCGCCGACGCGAACCACGACGGTACGGTGCGCAAACCGGTTCACGAGGCGGGCGAGGACGGCACCCGGCACGACCGCGACGAGACGAGCGATGACCGGCCCGAAGACCAGCTGGTGCCGGGCGCCCCGCCCATGCCGGCGCCGGTCGGCGACCATCAGCCGGCGCGTTCCGCGCGGAGCGAGCAGCCCGATCACACCGGGGCTCCGGAGGCGGCGAAACCGGCGACTTCGCGGCCGGAGTCGACCCGCGGCCGCTGTGCCGAATTGGCGCTGAAGCTGATTCGCGATCTCACCGGCAGCAAGACGATCCGGCTGCCCGAGCGCGCCGTCGGACCGGAAGGGATGACCGCCGCGGAGGTTCAGGCGGACGCCGGTGGCCGGATGGTGAAGGTCGGCGACCACGATGCGATCGCCCGGCGGCTCTCGCGGATGCGCAAGGGGGCGTCGGCACTGGTGGTCGACGGTTATCACGCCGGTCCCGGTCGCCGAGTAGTCGGTGCGCACGCCTACGTCATGGTCCACGAGGGTGGCGGGCGGATCGTGGTGCGCGATCCGAGTACGGGGGTGGTGACCGACCACCCGGCGAGCGTGCCTTCGGATCTGCACGACACCCACATGATTCTGTTCGACCACCGCGGGCGTCCCATCCACCCGCTCACTCCGGAACATCGGGAAGCCCTTGCGCGGCAGCAGGACCCGTCTGCCGTGCGCATCCGGCAGGCGCTCGACGACAATGTCGGCCGGGTGCACGAACTGCTGCTCCGAACACCCACCGGCAGAAGGATTCTCGGCGAACTCACCGATCGCCGCTATCGCGAGCACATCGATCAGGGGTCGCACAGCGACGGCAGATCCGGATCGTTCCGGCGCCGCGACATCACGGCGGTCCTGTACGCCGAGGGACGCGGCCAGATCGCTCAGGCACTCACCCTCGCACACGAGAGCGTGCACGCCGAGCGGTATCTCAACGGCGAATCCCCCGCCGATCGCCCCCTCGAGCTGTCGCGCGACGACTATGTGCGCGAGATGGTGCACGAGGAGGCGATGGCCTCCGGACGCCGCTTCCAGCTGGCGGCGGAGTTGCGTGAACTCGGCTACGACATCGCCGAACACCCCGCCGAGGTCGCCTACCGCCATGCCTACGAGCGCGCGCTGCGCGGACTCGAGGGCCCGGGAGCGCACGAGATCGCACATGAGGTGGCGGTCGACCATCTGCGCAACTACCTCGAGCACGTCCCGCCGAACGACAGTGGCCGAACCTACGCCGATCATTACCGCGATATCTGGGATCGCGCGCACGACGGCGCCCGCACTCCGACCGATCAGAGCATCCGCTACGTGCCCGACGATCCGGTGGTCCGCGACCGCATCCGCTCGGCCGCACTCGAGCGGCATATCGCCACCGTGCGGTTGAACGAGCATGCGCAGGAACTGGCCCACGTCGCCGACCGGGTGGCCGATCGCATCCCCTACGACCCGACGATGCGCCGGGATATGGTGCAGCACTTGATCTCCGATCAGCTGCGCACTGTCGAGCGCGAACTCGGCCGCGATGGGCTGCCACCGGAGCGCCGCGCCGAGTTGCGTCGGCTGGCCCACGATCTGCGACGGATGTCGGATCTGGTCGATCGGCATCACAACGCGCTGGCCGAGGTCGACCGGCTGCGGGCTACCGCCGCCGCGGACGTCGCGCGCCGGCTGCTCGGTGACATGATCGCCGATGCCCCGGGCGCCGAAGTGTTCGGTGACCACTTCGCGGTGATTCCCGGTGAACCGGAACGGATCATGGTCGCCGCGGGGCCCGGCGATCACGAGCGGGTCATGCGGGCGGCGCCGCCCGAGATCGTGGAGCGCGTGGCCCGCCCGGGTGTCGAGCCCGAATACCTGACCGTCGACACCCGCCACAACGGCGAGATCCGCTACGAGCGGGCCGACCAACCGGGGCCCGCCCGGGAAGAACCGGCCGAACCCGTCGAGCCGCAGGACCTCGCGGCGCGGGCTTCCGAGGCGATCGTCACCGAGCTGGAACGCACACTGGCCGATGTGCCGGTGGGCGCCTGGGCGGTCGACACGCTGCACGCCCGGGGCGTGACCATCGAACACGACTCCGGGGGTGGTCATCGGTACGAGCCCGCCCGCAACCGGCTCACCCTCGATATCGGCGGCACCGACGGCGAGCAGATGGCCGCTATGGTCCACGCCGCCATTCATGCCCAGCGGGCGCACGAGCGCAGTGCCGCCGACGGTGTGCTCGACCGCGATCGGATGTCGCGCGAGGAATACGTCGACCATATGGTGGACGAGGAAACCGACGCGCACGCAATAGAATTCAACGCGCTCGCACAGTTGCGCGATGCGGGCCACGACATCGCGACCAGTCCGCTGGAGCGGATCTACCGCGACGCGTTCACCGCGGCGCGCGAACGGGCGGCCGCGCGCGACGACCTGCCGGGCGATGCGACGGCGCGGGCCGCCGAACTGGACCGGATCGCGAACCAGGCCGGTGTCGACGCCATCCGCCCGGCAATGGGTGATCATGCGCCCGACGGCGGCGCGAGTTACGCGCGCGGTTACGGCGAGGCGTGGGATTCCGCGCATCCGCCCCGGGACGAGTCGACCGACGGGCAGTCCGCTCGTCCGGCAGCCGGGCCACCCGATCCGGGCGGATCGACCTACATCAATACCTACGGCGGCGATACCGCCTACGGCATCAAGGGGTGGGTCGACCAGCACGGCGTGCTCCACTACGAGGTGAACGCCGGTCCGGACACGCCGTCCGGGCGGGAGATGTTCCGGGATCTGATGAACGAGCTCGGCGACCGGGTCGAAGCGATCCAGGACGAGTGGTACGACGGCGGGGCGCTGACCGACAATCTGGACAGTTTCAACGCGGGAGTGCAAGACGGCTTCACGCCGGAAGAATCGGCGCGCCGGACGTTCACCGGCAAGCTCGCCGAAGAGCTGGGCTATACCGAGGTCACCTTCGGCGATCCGGAGCTGCCGGGCGATTCCGGTCTCGACGGCCGACTGGGCGAGAACACCGGCGTCACAGTGCTTTTCCGGCGCCCCGAAGGGTTCGATGGCGCACCGCACGTGGACAGTCCCGAGTTGCCCGACGGTGCCGGTGGTGCGGGTCGTCCACCCGGCGAGCCGCCCACGCCGGGCGCGGCCCCGGGCGAGCCGCCGCGGCGGGGCGAGGTCGTCGTGGCCGTCGACGGTGAGCATGTGCGGTTGCGGCTGGTCGCCGACGGCGGCGGTCGGTGGCGGGTCGAATCCGTCGAGCCGGTCGGCGAAGGTGAGCACACGCCGGGCGGTGAGGTCGAACCGGCGAAGCCGGGGCCGCTGCGTTCGCTGTGGCAGCGGTTCACCGGCGGGTACGAGGGGCACTATCCGAAGTATCCGTCGGGCAGTGGTCAGGACGGCAAATATCAGACCGAGATGACCGAGGATTTCGGGCATCTGTTCGACATCCACGCGCTCGAGACCCTCGGTGACCACGACATAAGCATCAATTACGCGCGGTTGCTGAAGGAGTCGTTCACGCTCTGGATCAACCGGGAACACGCACCGCTGCTGAACCACCTCACCGCTCGCATGGATCTGCAAGCGGGCGAACATATTCCGATGCGCACCCGCGACGGGCGGGAGTACGCGTACTGGAACGAGGACGCGGACCCGGCTGAGGTCGCGGCGATGCACAAGTATCTGCGCGATATCGGGCTGGGCCACCTGGTCGATGAATCACAGCCCCATGACCTGCCCGGCCATTCCGCGCCTCAGCACGGCGAAGCCGAAGCGCCGCACGACAATCCGGCCGACGAGTTGCGGGCCGCCGCCGATCGACTGGGCATCGACCTGACCGATATCAGCCCGGAGACGCTGCGCCGCGCACTCGATACCGCCGAATACCAGAATCTGCGCCGGGCCGCCGTCATCGAGGCCCTGCGCGACGCCGCGCACCGCTACAACGCCGAGCACGCCGATATCCCGTACCGGCCGCAGTCGATCACCGACCACAATCCGCTCGGCCGATTTCTCAAGGAAGTGGTCATCGCCCAGGGCGACGATCCCGGCCTGCTGAACTGGCGCGGCGTGAACAACGGCGCCGAATCCGGCCGCGACTTCGATGTGCTGAACGTCGAAAACCCCGACGAGCGTATCGAATACGACCCCGAGGACGAGTCGGGCCGCGACCAGGGCCTGCGGACCTATTTCGAGAATGCGCTGCGGCGCGACCAGATCCGCGACGAGCGGGCGACCTGGGCGGATCTGCTCGCGGCCGAACTGTCCCGGCTCGAACCGGACCAGCTCGACCGCGCATTGAACGACCTGCGTGACGGAGTGCACGAACGTGCGGGGGAGATCCGCGATTTCGCAGACCGGGTGGCGGAGTTCCGGGAACGCTTCCCCGCCAATGATATTCGCGAGCTGCCGCCGCAGCGTCCGGGTGAGCCGGGCCGGCTGGTGGTCCTGGATGTGCACGGCGACCACGAACAGACGCTCGCCGGGGCCCTCGATCGCCATCCCGGGCTCGCCGCCCGCCTCAACAACGGTGAGGTGCGGGCGGAGAAGTGGACGGTCGTCGTCGACGCGAACAACCAGGCGCACGTCCGCCACGTCGGCGATATCGAGGGCCGGGCGATCTCGGTGGACGTCGAGGGCCGGCATCTGGACGGACTGCTGGTCCGCGACGCCGACGGCACCTGGCACGTCACCCAGCCGCCCGCCGAGCCGGACCCGGTCGCGCCGCAGGCCCGCACACCGGAGCAGATACGTTCCGTCCGAGACGATCTCGCGCGCGAGCTCGGCCTGGACCCCGAACAGATCACACCCGAACTGATCGAACACGAGTTGCGCGCCAACGACCTGCGCGCACTGCAGATCGAGGCGCTGCTGGACCACGCGCGCACCAGCGACGCCATCGAGTCCTTCCACGATCTGGCCAATGCGCGCGACCGGCTCGCGCAGACCACCGGCATCGACGATGCGCAACACGCGACGCCGGAGCGGGTCGCCGAGTCGATCGCCGATCGCGGCACCCGCAACGCGCTGCGCAAACAGCAGGTCGAGCAGCTGGTCAAGTACTACGACAAGCTGGCGAGCTATCTGAAGGGGCGGGGTGAGGATCCGGCGCATCTGGTCGAGGCCCGCGACGATCTCGTGCGCGCGCTGGGCGGCGAACCGGAGGACGTATTCCCGAAGAAGTACTCGAAGGAACTCGACTATCAGCGCAATCCACAGGGCATCGATCCCGGCGAGCTGACCTCGCTGATCCGCGGCCGGCTCCGCGACCCCGGCACCGGTGCGGCGCTGACCGATTTCATCCGGACCCTCGCGGACACGGATCCGTTCACGAACGGTCTGCGTTTCGATCCCGCGACCGACCCGCGGGTTTTCGACGGTGAAGTGCCGATGCACGATCCGGACGCGTTGACCCACCTGCGGGAGACCATCGGTGACGGGCAGCGGCTGTTCGGCACACCCGACCCGGATCGGCCGGTCGCGTCCGGATCGCGGCCGAATCGCGATTGGGCCCGGCTGCTCGGCCACGACCTCACCGATGCCACTCCGGAGCAGTACGTGCGGGCCTACGAGGCCTATCGGGACGGCAAGATCGAAAAGCACGAGCGGCTGACTCCGGCGCAGCGGGAGCAGGTGCACCGCGAACTGCGCGAGGAGTTGCGACAGCGGGCCGCCGATCTGAAGGCGCTGGCGGAACTGAACGATCGCTATCACCAGGCGGTCGCCGATCTGCCGGAGAACCGGCAGGCGACCATCGATCGGCTCAGCCGGGAATGGGCGGCTGCCTGGACCGAGCGCGAACGGGCCCGCAGCTATATCGAGGCCCATGCCTACGAACTCCGCGTCACGCCGGAGGAGTTGCTGTCCGACGACCTGAAAAACGGCTCGGCCCTGCACGATCTGTTCGGCGAACTGGGGTCGCGCACCGTCCGGGGCGAGAATCTCGCCGACTACCGGAGGCGGTTCGAGGAATTCAGCCGCCGGCACGACGCGCTGTTCGAGGCGACGCGCAGATTCCACGACAACGACGTGCGGGTGGCGGATCTGGACGCCGAACTGCGCGCGGCCGTGGCACGCGATGTGGAGCTGTCCGAAGGCGAGGAGGGCGACGACGGCGCGGCGGCTACCCCGCCGCAGGGACCGCCGTCGAAGCCGCCCAGCTCACCGGGGGAGGGTGCACCGCCGCCGGAGCCCGGAGGCGGGGACCCCGATGGAGCCTCTTCGCAGACACCCGGCGGCCGCGACGCGGGCGAGTCCGCCTCCACGCCCTCGGAACCACCGCGTCCGGGCGACAACGACGGCCCCGCAGCCGATTCCGGTGCCACCGCACCGCGCATCGAGTCCCCCTCCGAATGGGGCATGCGCATGCGCGCGGAGAATGCGAGCTGGGACGCGCGGATGGCGGCCCGGCATGCCATCCGCATGCGCGAACTCGCCGACGAGATGGTCGCTCGCGATCCGGACGGTCCCGAAGGTCCCACAACCTGGGCCGCTCGGATGCGCGCCGATCAAGCGGAATGGGAGGCCCGGCAAGCCGCCCAGCACGCCGACTGGCTGTGGAAGATCGTCGGCGACCACCGCGGACCCACCGAACCGACACCATCGCCTGCCGGAACACACGAGCCGAAAACCGCTGCGCCCGAACCGGAATCGCCGGCCGCCTCACCGAAACAGGACGGCGTCACCGGGACCTCGGAGCCGGGGCGGGAGAGCGCACCTGGCGACCCGGCCACGGATCCGGCGAACCGAGTCGAAAAGCCGCTGCGACAGCCGCGCTCGGGTGCTGATGCACCGGAAACAGGACCCGACGCGGAGAACGCCGAGCTCGGGGCCGAGAACCGCGAGCAGCCGCCGGAGACGGGGCAGACGAAACAGCAGGCAGGGCCGGCACCCGAATCGCAGCAGACGCCGGGGAGCGGAGAACCGCGGGAGGGGGCGTCGAGAGTCGAGGGAGCGCAGCCGGATCCGATCGACGCCGCGCTTGCTCGACAGGACGCGGCACATGCCGAATTGCGTAGGATCGCAAGAGAACTCGGCCTTCCCGACCGTGGCAACGCGCGTGATCTGGAGGCCGCGATCCAGCGCCGGATCGAGGACGAGTCGGCCGAAAATCAGGCCACGATCGCGCGCAACGATCTGCGCCCGGACCAGTGGGCCGCCGCCCGCGACCGCGCCCAGCAGCGGTTGAACGAGCTGTACGGCCTGCGCCGCGAGATGATGCGCGCCGCCCGGGATTACCAGGCCGCCCGGATCGAGGAACGGCAGCTGCGTGCCGCGAATCCCCAGAGCGCGCAGGCTCCCGGCGAACGGGCGTCCACCGACGGTCGCCGCCCCGCCGCACGCGGTGATCAAGGTTCCGCCGAGCGCGGCGACCAGAACAGTCCCGGTGCTGAGGTGCCTGGTGCAAGGCCTGGTGAGCAGCCGGCTGCTGGTGCGGAGGGTTCTGTCGCGAGGCCTGGTGACCAGTCGGCAGCCGGCGCTCAGGGTTCTGGTGCGAAGGCTGGTGAGCAGCCGGCGGCCGGCGAGGAGCGTCCCGCCGCGAAACCCGCAGAACAACTGCCGTCCGGTGACGAGGGCTCCGCCGGCAAACCCGGTGGCGACGAGCCGGGTGCCGATTCCGGTGGTGGGGACGACGGCACGGGTGGGTCACCCGCGAAGCCGGGCGGTGACCGGCCCGGCGGTGCCGCGCCGCGCGCCCAGGCGGAACCCGGCGCGCAACCGGCACCCGATGCCGCCGGTGGCGGGATCGATGGTGGCGCCGGCGGTAAGCCCCCGACGAATGGAGGTTCGGACGACGGCAGCCCGCCGCGGGAAGGGGATGACGGATCCGAAAACTCCCCGGTACAACGGGATTCGAGCACCGTGGCGCTCCCGCGCCGGCCCGAGCCGCCCGGCGCCGAACGGTCCACGCGCGAGACATGGCATCAGGACGGCCCACAGCGGGAGCACCGTCCGGTGACGCGTGCCTTGCGAAAGGCGCTGCGGGATCTGGCGGATGCCGGTACCACGCGAGTGCGCGCCTGGACGCGAATGACCGCGCGCGCTCACGATCTGGGCCTGCGGCCGGACGAGATACGGCGCGAGATCCTGCGCGAGACGATCGCCCGCACCGCCGATGCCGCCGACACCGTGCCGGCGGTTCGAAACGAATTGCGCGATCTGATCGGCGATCTCGACCGCGGCGCACCGCGGCTGGAGGTGGACCGCCGCGCCGCGCGCCTGGGTGTGCCGCTGCCGTCCGACCATCAGGTCGCCGACGCGATCCGCGACCGATTGGCACCGCCGGCCCAGCGGCGTGCCGAACTGTCCATCGAACTCGGCGATCGCCGCACCGTCGATCTGCCCCGGCTGGAGCGGCTCGCCCGCGAGTTCGGCGTCGATCCGGAGGGGCTGTCGCGGCCGGAACTGCAACGTGCGGTCCGGGACGCGGTGAACAACCATCGCGACACCATCTCCGAGCGGCAGCGGCGCGCGACCGTCGAGCTGGTGGACCGCTACCGCACGGCGTCGGCGAACGAATCCGCCCGCCGGGCCGCTGCCCAGCATGCCGCCGAACGCGAAATGCTGCAGTTGCGAGCCGGTTTCGATGATCGTGGCCCGCGAATCTCCGGAGTCTCCTACCGTCGCTTCCGGTTCGACGCCCCCAATCACATGCGAGTGGACGGCGCCCCCGGCGAGCGCGGCCGGTGGGTCGGGGTCGGATCGGGCCGTGATCCCGAGCTCCGGTTGCCCGCGCGGGAGCGGATCCGGCATGCGGCCGAGGGGTTCGACGCCGTCTACTACCGGCTCGAACTGGACCACAACGGCCGCATCTGGGTGAGCGAGCACCATCCGGCATCGACGGAGCCCGTTGCCACGCGGCCGGATCCGGTGCGTCGTCCCGGAGACTGGTTCGCCGGCGGCGACGAGCACGAACACGAGCCGGGCACCCGGGCGCTGCGCAGACAGCTGCGCGACCTCGGCGCGGAACTGGATCGCCGCAACGATCAGGTGGACAAGAACTTCGCCAAGATCGTCCGGCTCGCCGAACATCTGGGTATCGACGACGCCTGGCGGATGCGGCCGCGCGAGCTGGCCGCAGCGGTGCGCGATCTGATCGTCCAGCGCCGGGCCCGCGCCGACGAACTGTGGAATCGTGCGGATATCCCACGGGCCGACCTGCAGAAGTTCTTCGAGGACCGCCGCGCCGAGGAGGCGCGGGCCGAGGAGACCGAATCGCTCGGTAAGGCCCTGCTGGGGCTGTTGCGGGTGCACGACCAGACGTTGGTCGCCGCCCGCGACCGGGTGGCGGCCGACGCCGCGCTACTCGCGGCACGCGACGTCCTGGCCGGTCACGAGGGCCTTCCGCTGGGCGCCGACGGGCGGCCCGTGGACCCGGCGAATCCGAAACCGGAAGTGGCGCGGCTCGTTCCGGGCCGCGACGGCGCACCGGACCGGCTCGTGGTGGTGGCGCCAGGCGCGAATCCGGATCATGTGCTCGACCCCGCTGTCCGCCGCGCGTTGCTCGGCGACGACGGCCAATTCGTGTTCCAGCAGGTTCGCGTCGACGCCGACGGACACGTTCGGCTCAGCGACATGCACCGGCCCCCACCGGAACTCGACGGAGCCACGCACCGCCCCGCCGAACTCGAGCAGCCGCGTCGAGCTGGAACCGAGCCGCACGCGCCGGGATCCGGCGAGCCGCACGCGGACGGGCCTCGTCCGGCGGACAACCCCGAGCCGGCGGCGGATCCGCAGGCGGCACTCGACGCGAAGGTGCGCGAACGTGCCCATGTGGCAGCCGATCTCGAGTTCTGGCGCAGTAAGGTCGACCATCGCGCCGACCCGTTCGGGGATGTGGATCTGAGCCGCAACCGCTGGTCGGAGACGTTGCGTCAGTTGCGCGCAGACACCGGGCGCTACGTCAGCGACAGCGCGGGCCCGGACAGTCCCGACGTCGCGCGGCACGAGCAGCTCAATCCGGAACAGGAGCGGGAGCAGACCGACCACGTCGACAAGCTGGCCGAGGCGCTGGACCGGCTGTTCCATTTCGAGGACCGGCTCGACGCCATCGACCGCGAGATCCACGACCTGGAACAACAGGGTGCCCGCCACGACGCGTCGCAGGCCGAAGCGGTCCGCGACGAACTGGGCCGGGTGGCCGACGAGCACCGGGCCGCGGTCCAGCGGGCGAAACCGTTGCGGCGCATCAGGAATGAGCTGTCCCGGCTCCTCGACGACCCCGCGCAGCGCACCCCCGAGAACCTGCGCCGGCTCGCCGATGCCGAGGAAGCGGTGGAGCGCGCCGAACACGAGATCGACCGCTTCAACGACGAGCGGGTCGCTCTCACGGGTGCGTGGCCCGATGCCGTCGCCGACCACTGGCGGGCCGCGGTGGGTACGGACGAGACGCCGACGGTGCGCCGGATCAGCGAGAACGTGTGGGTGGACCACGGTCGTGCGCCCGACGAGGACGGAACCGGCGGCCGCCCGGCCCGTTTCATCGTCGTCGCCGGTCGCGCCGCATTCGACCATCCGGACGTGCCGGTCCGCACCGACGATCCGGACGGACCGCGACGGCCGGCCGACGATCGATTCGACGCTCCGCTGCTGGACGCGCTGGCACAGCATCCCGATCTGGCCGCGCTGCTGAAGGATCCGGCCACCACCATCGATCGGCTGTCGGTCACCGGTGAGCTGGCCGGCGGCGATCGCGACGGCGCCGGTCAGATCCGCGCGCGGATCGAGACCATGGCGCCGGTGGAGATCGAGCGCACGGGGCTGCCCGCGCACGGCCGCCTCGGCCGAGACGCGCTGCCGTTCGCGGGCGACACGATGGTGCGCTGGCGCGGCGCGGACGGACACTGGCACGACACCCGGGAGGGCCAGGCCCGCGGTTTCCGCGCCTACCAGCCGGAACTGCCGCGCGGCACGAAACTGGACAAATACTGGCAGAAGGAAGTCGACGGCTGGCGGCTGCCGCCCAAGGGGTGGGCGGCGTTCGGCGGTACGGACAACTCCCACATCCCGTATCGGCAGCGTGAGGAGAAGATGCCGGACGGGTTCAGCGGCACCCTGGGCGCCGAACCGTTCCAGAACATGGTGGAGCCGTTGGTACTTCGGCTCCTGACCGATCACTGGCCGGAGCTGAGCTACGAGCAGATCCTGACGCTGAGCGAAGCCGGCCGCGCCGAATTGTGGTGGCATCAGGGACCGGGGCCGAAACCGGAGCCGCCGCCGGGCTGGGACGAGGAAGCCCATCACGGCATGCCGCTCGACGGCGCGCTGTACACCATCGGAAAGCGGTGGGTGCAGCTCTACGACATGGCGCGCAAGCACCCGTGGGTGCTGGGTCCGCTGCAGCGCCGGCCGGAGATCGGGGAGTGGGTGCGCGGGCACACCACCTGGCTGCCCGACGGCGCCTTCGATCCGGACCATCCGGTGCTGCGCAAGATCCCTGTGGTGCGCTCGTTCCGTGGCTGGAAGGGCTGGCGTGCCGGGCCGCGGATCGATCTGCAGCCGCCGCATCGGCCCTGGTCGGCCGCCGATCACGTGCCGCCGCGCGATCGGGTGGAGTGGTCCACGCCGCGCCAGGACCGCGACGTCGCGCGCTGGGATGCGGTGCAGCGCTGGGCGGATCGGGTGATCGGTGAATTCGCCGACGACACCGGCAATGCCGATGTGCACCGGATCGTCGACCTGCTGACCCGGGCCCGCGATCCGCTGCTGGACCCCGCCGACCCCGGCGGCGCCCGGCGGGAGACGCTGAACCTGGCACGGCATCCGGACGGCACTGCGCTCACCCGCGTGGAACTGACCGAGCGCATCCAGTTGGTCAAGGACCACCTCATGCGCAACGAGATGTGGGTGCGCGACCACGCCGACCCGACCGGCAGGATGGTCAAGAAGACCTACGACCGGCTCCCGCATGTGGCCGACGCCTGGCTGCGGCTCACCGGCGAGGGTGACGGCGACGGCCGGACCACGCCGTACAACGAAGATCTGTTGCTGCTCGACGACGCCTACGTCGAAGCCAGGTACCTCGCCGACCACGACGACGCCACCTGGCACGACGCCGACCTGGAAGCGGCTCGGTACGGCTACGACTGGGACACCAACCGGCGCCGCCTGAGCGGACATCTCGTGATCCGTGACGGGGTGCCGGTCCATCCGGACGAATTGCCGCCCGATGCGCCCGAGCACGACGGCGACAAGACCCTGCGGATGTCGCGGATTCCGTATGCGGTCGACGCGCCCGCGCCCGACCCCTCGTGGCTTTCGCCGCGTGAACGCCGCGCCGCCGAGATCCTCGCCGAAACCGGTGCGCGGCAACGCTTCCCCGGATTGCCCCGCAACCCGGTCGAGGCTCTGAAGGAGGTGGCGGCACGCGAGGCGGGGCCGCTGCGTGCCCTGCCCGCCCCCGGTGCGCGCGACCCGCTGCTGGATCTGCTGCTGCGTGCGGGCCGCGTGGAACAGCTCGCCGATGCCGGCCCGGGTGAGCACTTCGTCTGGGCGGAACGCCTCGGCGAACCCGAAGCTGCGGTGGAGCCGAGGCAACTGCCCGATACGCTGCGGCGGATGCGCGGCGATCTCACCCGCCGGCTGGACGACCTCGGCGCGGCCGGGCCCGACGAACAGGCCGCTGAGGGGAATCGGGCTCGGCCGGCATCCGGCGACGGGCCGCTGCGACAGCCCGGGCCGATGGAGCCACACGAATTGACCTCGGGCCGAACCGAAGTCGAGCGGCTGGCGACCGAACGTGCCCGTCTCGCCGGCGACCTGGGCCGGTTGCGCGCCGAACGGGACGCCGCCACCGGCAGCGAGCGGGAGCGCGCCGCACGAGCCTACGAGGAGGTACGCACCCGGGTCTTCGCCCTCACCGAGCGAATCACCGATGCGGCCGGACCCGATTTCCTCGCGGGGCAGGGCGCGCGGCCGGTGACGAACCGGGTCGGAATCATCGAGGGCGACCATCCGATCGTGATCGTGGTCGGCCTGCGCTCCGACGGTTCCGGCGGGTCTCCGCACCGTGCCGAACTCGATGCCGCCGTCGACGCTCATCCGGAACTGGCACAGGCTCTGGCCCATCCGGACGCGGAGATCCGCTACATCCGCCTGACCGTGGATTCCCAGGGCCGAGCCTTCGTCGCCGCCTTGGAAGCACCGCCCCAGGCCCCTCGTCCGCAGCAGCCGGGCTCCGAATCCACGCCGCCTGGTGCCGGCGGTGAGATCAGGACCGGGCTTGTCGAGCCACGCGGTGCCGACGGTGTGGTCGGCGGCGAGCATCGGGAGCTCGGTGCTGCCGACGGTGTTCTCGACGAAGCGGAGGGTCGGCCGAATGCGGACGACACCGAGGCCGGTAAGCCGGGAACCGACGAAGCTCCGGAAGGCAGTCGGAGCACGCCGGGGCGTGCCGACGACGGTGGAGAGCGGCCGGTGGCTCCGGTGCGTCCCGGCATCCCTTCGGAAGGTGAAGGGAGCGAATCGAATACGGCGCGCGGGTCGTCGGGCGATGCCGACGCCGGGGAATCCGGAGAGAAGGGAGAATCCCGAGGGGACCGGGCCGAGGAACCGCGGACCACGCAACCGCACGGGGGTGGTCGGCGCGCGTCCGGCTCGGACGGAGACGGAACGGATTCGGAGTCCGGAGACCGAACGGGTATCGGC
>NZ_LZMK01000242.1:0-507 GCF_001665865.1 Nocardia sp. 852002-20019_SCH5090214
TCGGTGCCCGAATCCGCGCGCCGGCCCCGCGAGGTCGAGGTCACCAGTTCGTGGTGGGACCCGACCAGCTCGCTGATATCACGCAGGAATCCGGTGTCTTTGAGACCCGCACCGAGGGTGAGCACGTTGGTGGCGCTGAGCAGCGCCCTCATGCCGTCCTCGCCCCAGCAGCGCACGCCCTGGGCCCACGACTGCAGGATCGTGAGCACGACGATGCCGCGGGATCCGAAGTGGCTGTAGAGCTTCGGCAGATCGCGCCAGCGCACGACATTGGCGGCCTCGTCGAGCACGAGCAGCATCGGTGTCGGCATCCGGCCACCGGCACGTACGCCGTCGGCCTCGCCCGCTGCCGCGACCGCCGACGTGAACGCGCTCACGAGCGCTCCGCCGGAGGCTTTGCCCTCTTTCGACAGCAGATACAGGGTGTCGGTGCTGGTGACGAAGTGGTCGACGTTGAACGACCACCGGGGCCGCTCACCCTTCGACGGCGGGCACACCCACTGCCGC
>NZ_LZMK01000243.1:0-705 GCF_001665865.1 Nocardia sp. 852002-20019_SCH5090214
TTGCGGCCGGTGTAGACGCCGCGGGTCTTTGCCGCGGCGATCCCTTCGCGTTGACGTTCGAGGATGAGTGCGCGTTCGAACTCGGCGAAGGCGCCCATCACGCTCAGCAGCAGGTTCGCCATGGGCGAGTCCTCGCCAGTGAAAGTCAGGTTCTCCTTGACGAATTCGACTCGTACGCCTTTGCCGGTGAGGGTGCGCACAAGCCGGCGTAGGTCGTCGAGGTTGCGGGCGAGGCGGTCCATGGAGTGCACGATGACGGTGTCGCCGTCACGCACGAACGCGAGCATCTCGGCGAGCTTCGGCCGCGCCGAGTCCTTCCCGGAGGCCTTGTCGGTGAAGGTGCGTTCGACATCGACGCCGTCGAGCTGGCGGACGGTGTTCTGATCGAGAGTGCTGACCCTGATGTAGCCGACGCGCACCGCGCGACCCCCCTTCTCACCCGGAACGTCCAGTTAGATTCAAAGAACCTAGCAGACATGCGTCAGAAAATGTGGTACGCCACCCTATTCTGACGCAATTCACCGGCCGGCCGATTGTGGTGTTGGGGTGTACCCCAGATGCGCAGGCACTGCCAGCACCACGCTCCGCAGCTGCGGCTGTAACGTGTTTCACTTCTGAGTGTCAACGGATTTCGGAGGGGACCGAACACAGATGCTGAGCTTCTTCGTCGAACGCGATGGTCGACTCGTCGCCCAGAAACTCGCC